>CAJQSZ010000012.1 GCA_905618805.1 uncultured Candidatus Pelagibacter sp. | reverse complement strand
CTTACAACGAATTAAGAGAAAAGGTTTCAAAGTTTGCGGGAGCTCTTAGAAACCAAGGGGTAAACAAAAGTGATAGAGTAATAATCTATATGCCTATGATACCTGAGGCTGTAATTGCAATGTTAGCATGTGGAAGAATTGGTGCAATTCATTCCGTTGTATTTGGAGGCTTTGCCTCAAATGAGTTGGCTAGTAGAATTGATGATAGTAAAGCTAAAGTAATAGTTACTGCTTCATGTGGCTTTGAACCTGGAAAGACTGTTGAGTATAAACCTTTGGTTGATGCAGCAATTAAAATGGCTTCTCATAAAATAGATAAAATGATTTTATTTCAAAGAATAGATCATGTAGTTGCGTTAAATGCTCCAAAAGAAATTAGTTGGGGTGAGGCACTTTCAAGTGCAAAAGAAGTGGATTGCGTAGAAATGAATTCAAATGATTTAGCTTATATTTTATATACCTCAGGAACTACTGGTGTGCCAAAAGGAATTGTTAGAGATATTGGTGGCCATATAGTTGCTCTTAAATGGACTATGAAAAATATTTATAATATTGATGCTAATGATGTTTGGTGGTCAGCAAGTGATATTGGTTGGATAGTTGGTCATTCTTATATTGTTTATGCTCCTTTGTTTAAAGGTTGCACTACTGTTTTATTTGAAGGTAAGCCAGTTGGCACTCCAGATGCAGGTGCTTTTTGGAAAATAATTTCAGACTATAAAGTAAAATCTCTTTTTACCGCGCCAACTGCATTTAGGGCTATAAAAAAAGAAGACCCTGAGGGTAAATTTTTCTCTAAATATGATTTAAGTAAATTTGAGTCATTATTTTTAGCAGGTGAAAGAGCAGATCCCGATACCATCAAATGGGCAGAAAATTTATTAAAAGTTCCTGTAATTGATCATTGGTGGCAAACAGAAACGAGCTGGGCAATTAGTTCAAATTGTACTGGAATAGAAATGATGAAAACAAAATATGGCTCAGCTTGCAAAGCTGTACCTGGTTATGATGTCAAAATCATGAAACCTGATCAAACTTTAGCAAAACCTAATGAGATGGGAGATATTGTTGTTAAACTTCCTTTGCCTCCAGGAACTTTCCCAACATTATGGAATGCAGATAAAAGATACAAAGATAACTACATGACTAATTATGAAGGTTACTATGAAACTTATGATGCAGGTCATATAGATGAAGATGGCTACATTTGGATAATGTCTAGAACGGATGATATTATAAATGTTGCAGGTCATAGGTTATCAACTGGTGCAATAGAAGAAGTTCTTTCTGAACATCAATCGGTTGCCGAATGTGCGGTACTAGGAATTGCTGATAAATTAAAAGGGCAGTTACCTATAGGGCTAGTTGTTCTAAAGACAGGTGTTAAAAAAGATAACGAAACTATTTCAAAAGAATGTATAAAAATGGTTAGAGATACCATTGGACCTGTTGCTGCATTTAAAATTGTAATTGTTATTAAGAGACTACCAAAAACTAGATCGGGTAAGATATTAAGAGGAACTATTAGAAAAATTGCTGACAAAGAAGAATATAAGATACCAGCAACAATTGATGATCCTGTAATTTTAACTGAGATAAAAGAAGACTTAATTAAAAATAATATTCTTAAGTTGTGATTAAAACATATCTAATTTTAACAGTTGCGATTTTTTGTGAAGTAGGTGGAACAATGTTGTTGCCCGTTTCACAAAATTTCACAAGGATTGTTCCAACCACTACTCTTGCAGTATTATATTTATCATCTTTTTATCTTATAACTTTTGTAGTTGATAAAATCCCAATCGCAATTGTTTATGCAACATGGAGTGGTCTTGGAGTATTTACAGTTGCAATATTAGGATATGTTTTCTTTAAGCATTCATTATCTTGGCAAGCTGTGTTAGGATTATTCTTAATTGTTATGGGTGTCGTGCTTGTAAATAGCTTTACAGTAAAAACTATTTAAAATTTTAAAGGCTTACCCTCAGGTTTATCTAAAATTTTACCATCTCTCATTTTAATTTGGCCACTAATAATTGTTGATACTGGTGTTCCTTTAAATTCATACCCATTAAAAGGTGACCAACCACATTTGCTTTCAATGTTTTCATTTTTAATTAATATTTTTTTATTCATATCTACAATTGTAAAGTCAGCATCGAAACCCTGTTTAATAAAACCTTTATTTTTGATTCCAAAAATTTTTACTGGATTTTCACATATAGAATTCATTAATTGCTCTAAGCTTAATTTTCCATCGTTAACATGATTTAACATAACTGGGAGTAGTGTTTGAACACCAGGCATTCCAGATGGTGAATTTGGATATGATTTTTCTTTGTTTTCTTTCAAATGAGGTGCGTGATCAGACCCAATTGTATCGTTAAGATTATTTTTTACCCCATACCATAGTCTATCATAATGAGACTTATCTCTTAAAGGAGGATTCATTTGAGCATAAGTTCCAAGTTTATCATAACAATCTGGTGCGTAGATAGTTAGGTGCTGAGGTGTGATCTCAAATGTAATATTTCCTTTATGTTGTGATAAAAAATCAATCTCTTGTTTTGTTGTTACATGAAGAATATGTGCTTTTTTTTTATACCTTTCAGCTATTCTTACAATTCTTCTAGTTGATGAAATTGCACATTCTTCACTTCTCCAAATTGGATGTGAATGAACGTCTCCTTCTTTGATCAATTTTTTGTTCATATTTAAAATTTCTTCATCTTCAGAATGAACTGAAACAACTTTTGAGGCACTTTTGAATACTTTTTCAATATCTTCTTCAAATTGGACTAATAAATTTCCAGTTGAGGAGCCTGCAAAAAGTTTAATTCCACAACATCCTTCTAAATCTTTTAGCTCTGCTAATTCAGCAGCATTATCTGGTGTTGCTCCAAAATAAAAAGCATAATTGCAATACATTCTATTTTTTGCAAGATCCAATTTCTTTTGAAATTCTATTTTATTGGAAGTTGGAGGGTTAGTATTTGGCATCTCAAAAACACTTGTTATTCCACCAACAATTGCCGCTCTACTTCCTGTATGAAGATCTTCTGTATCAGTTGAACCAGGCTCTCTAAAGTGAGTTTGAGTATCAATACACCCTGGTAAAACTGTTAATCCTTTAGCGTCAAAAACTTCTTTGGCTTCAATGTCAATTTTACCAATTTCTACAATTTTACCATCTTTAATTGCAATATCTTGATCTTTAAGATCTTTATCTATGTAGCATGAACCGTTTTTAATTATTAGATCTAACATTAATGAAAAAAGTAATTATATTAAATCCAGACATCAATCAATTATGAATATTCAAAATGTATATATTTTAGATGATAGAGGCATTCTCTACATAAACGGAGCAGAAGCTGAAGAATTTCTACAGAACATGATCAGTAATGACATTAATAAGGTTAATGAAGATAATAGTTGTTTTGCATCACTGTTAAGTCCTCAAGGAAAGTTTCTATTTGCTTTTATTATTGTAAAACATAAGTCTGGCTACTTCATAGATTGTGAAAAGTCTCAAACAGAAGGACTTTTTAAACAACTAAGCATATATAAGCTTAGATCTAAAGTTGAAATCATGAATTTGAGTAACGAATTTGTTGTTGCAGCATTTAATAAAGAAAAATTTTTGAACTTTGAAGGTGCCAAAGATGAACCTGGATGTACCATCAAATATAGAGAAGACCCTATTTTGCTAGATCCAAGAAATAAAGATCTGGGTGCAAGACTTATTATTAATTTAGAAAAACTTTACCTATCTTTAAAGAAATTAGAATTAAAAAATTCTCCAATAGATCAATATTATAAATTAAGTCACAAATTAGGAATTGCTCAAAAAGAAATGAATAAATTGCAAAATAAATTATTTGGAATTGAATGTAATTTTGAGGAACTTAATGGAATAGACTTTAAAAAGGGTTGCTATGTTGGTCAGGAAAATACTGCCCGAATTAAACTTAAAAATAAACTTTCAAAAAGACTACTTCCAATCAAATTGATTGAAGGTGAATTAATTCAAGATGACTTAATTTATAATAGTGAATTTGAAATAGGAAAAGTTTTAATAGATGGCGAATACCCCTTTGCATTAGTAAAATATCTTGATGATAATTTCATTGGAAAAAATCAATTTAAAAGTAAAAATGCAAAGTTAAAAATTGAAATACCTATTTGGATCAAGATTTAACTATTTAATAAATTTAATTAAGTCTGGCTTAAAATAATTAGGTCCCTTCATAACTTTTCCATTACCATTATAAATTGGTTTGCCTTTTTCATCTAATTTACTCATATTAGATTGTTGGACTTCCTCAAAACACTTATCTAAATCTATTCCAAATGCATGTCCCGCACCATAAGTCACATAAAGGATATCTGTTAAGGCATCTGCGACCTCCAAAATGTCTTTATTTTTTAATGCTTCCTTAAACTCGTCAAGCTCCTCTCTAATCAATTCATATCTGAGATCATTAATTTTTTCAGAACTAAATGATGGCTTGTTCTTAACTTCTTGACCAAAAGTTTCCATGAAGGTTTTTACTTTGTTAAAATTTGACATTAAGCTCCTATAAGTTTTTTCAATTTAATGTATAAGTATAATAAAATATTATTTATATATTAATTAATGAAATTAAGAAAAGAATTTGACAGTATTGGAAGTGTTAACGTACCAGATAATAAATACTGGGGAGCATCAACTCAAAGATCTAATAAATTTTTCAATATTGGAAAAATTTTGGTTGATATTTCTATTATTAAGTCAATTGCAATAATTAAAAGATCAGCTGCTATAGTTCATTATAAAGAAAAGCAAATTAATAAAAAAATAACTAATGCAATAATAAAAGCAGCAGAAGAAATTATTAAAGGAAAACTAGACGAAAACTTTCCACTAAAAGTTTGGCAAACTGGATCTGGGACTCAAACAAACATGAATGTTAATGAGGTAATTGCAAATAGAGCAATAGAAATTATGGGTGGTAAAAAAGGTTCAAAAAAACCTGTGCATCCAAATGATCATGTAAACAAGTCACAATCTACAAATGATGTTTTTCCAACAGCTATGCACATATCTATAGCACAAGAAACTATAAATAAACTATTACCTAGTCTAAAAATTTTAGAAAAAGAATTGGATAAAAAATCTAAAGAATTTAAAAATATTATCAAAGTTGGCAGAACTCACTTACAAGACGCAACACCCTTGTCTCTTGGACAGGAATTTTCAGGATATCAGACTCAATTAAAAAAATGTATTGAAAGAATAAAATATGCACTTAAAGAGATATATTTTCTTGCACAAGGTGGGACTGCAGTTGGAACTGGTATTAATTCAAAAAAAGGTTTTGATAAAAAAATTATTAATGAGATTGCAAAATATACTGTTATATCTTTTAAACCAGCATCAAATAAATTTGCAGAATTAGCAGCTCACGACTCTATTGTTAATTTTTCGGGAACCTTGAATACCTGTGCGGTTGCACTAATGAAAATCTCAAATGATATAAGATTTTTAGGATCTGGACCAAGAGCAGGATATGGCGAATTGATATTACCAGAAAATGAACCAGGATCATCAATTATGCCTGGAAAAATTAATCCTACGCAATGCGAAGCCGTTACTATGGTTTGCGCTAAGGTTGTAGGCAATCATGCAGGGATTACTTTGGCTGGATCGCATGGACATTTTGAGCTTAATGTATTTAAACCAATGCTCGCTCACAATATTCTTCAATCTATAGACCTTATAGCCGATAGTACAAAAAATTTTGCACAATTTTGTGTTAAAGGAATAAAGGCTAATAAAAAAAGAATTAAAGAGCACTTGAATAACTCTTTAATGTTAGTTACAGCACTAGCTCCACATATTGGTTATGATAATGCTGCAAAAATTGCAAAAACGGCTTTAAAAAATGGAACTACTCTAAAACATGAAACTCTTAAAACAGGCCTTATTAGTGAAAAGAATTATGAGCGAATAGTAGACCCTAGAAAAATGATTCACCCTTCATAAGCTTCAATAAAAACATTCAATAAACGTTTGCTTTTATTCCAATTATTCAACTCATCATCATTAAAACCATGAATAATTCTTAACAATTCATCATTTATTTCTTTATTGTCAATTTTGATATTATTAAATTCAATCTCTTTAGATAAAAAATTATAATCTAAATTAATTAAAATA
>CAJQSZ010000011.1 GCA_905618805.1 uncultured Candidatus Pelagibacter sp. | reverse complement strand
TAAGCTCTTTATACAAACTAATAAGTTAAAAGATTAAGATTGAGGCGGAGGAGGAAGCTCTTTTTTATTCATAAACTGATAGCCTCTTATCACAGCTTCTCTTTTAGAGATTTCGATATACCATCTTGATAAATTTTTATAATTCTTAAGCCCTATATCATGCCATTCATGTCTAGCGATCCAAGGCCATGTTGCAATATCTGCAATTGTATAATCATTCCCAGCTAAATATTTTGATGAAGACAATCTTTCATCTAGCTCTCCATAAAGTCTTTTAGCAATTTTAAAAAACCTCTCTTCTCCAAATTGACTTTTACCTGGATTATAATGATGGAACTGATGATGTTGCCCAAGCATTGGTCCAATAGTTCCCATCTGTGCCATCAACCATTGGTTTATAGCATTACGATCTTTTGCTTCATAAAATTTATTATATTTTTCTGCCAAATACATAAGAATTGCTCCAGACTCAAACACAGACTCTTTGTTTTCATGATCTATTATTACAGGTATTTTACCAAATGGGCTTATCTTTTTAAAATTAGGCTTAAGTTGATCATCTTTCGATAAGTCCATTGCTGTAACTTTAAAATCACAACCTATCTCTTCTAGTAATATGGTTATTTTTTTTCCGTTTGGTGTATCAGAACTAAAAAGTTCTATCACTTCTTTACACCAAGTCTTTCTTGGGCAGCCTTCGATGTTGTAGTAAACTCAAATCTTAACTTTTCATCAGGTCTTGCGTACTTAAAGGATCCTCTGGCTGCTAGTGCTCCTTCATGAAATCCTGAAAGAATTAATTTTAACTTCCCCGGATAAGAGCAAATATCTCCAATAGCAAATATTCCTTCTTTGTTTGTTTCAAAACTCTCAGTATTAACTGGAATTGTTTTTTTATCTAGATTTAAACCCCATTCAGCGATAGGGCCAAGTTGCATTATTAATCCAAAAAATCCTAGGACATAATCTGTTTTAATTTCTTTTATTGTTTCATCGTCATGCTTAATATTAATACTTTCAATTTTTTCTTGCCCCTTAACTGAATCTAATTGATATTTTGTATAAATTTCTATTTTACCTTCTTCTTTCAACTGTTTAGCTTTATCTATACTTGCTTGCATTCCCCTAAAATCATCTCTTCTGTGAACCAATATAACCTTTGATGTATTTGATAATTCTATTGCCCAATCTAAAGCTGAGTCACCCCCACCAAATATAACAACTGTTTTATTTTTAAAAACTGTTTTATCTTTAATTGAATAAAGTATTTGTTTCCCCTCATATTTTTCAATTTCTTTTGTTGAAAATCTTCTTGGTTCAAAAGAGCCTACTCCAGCTGCAATAATTATGCTAGCTACTTCAAATTCAGTCCCCTTATTAGTTTTAACAATCCATTTTTTTTCTACTTTTTCAATATTTTCTACTCTTTCACCCAAGTAGAAATTTGGTTTAAATGGCTCTATTTGTTTAATTAAGTTATTTGTTAAATTTTCACCTGTGCACTCTGGCACTGCTGGAATATCATAAATAGGCTTGTCAGGATAAAGCTCAATACATTGACCACCAATTTTATCTAAGTTATCAACTACTTCACATTTTAATCCAATTATTCCTAATTGATGAACGCAAAATAATCCTACTGGTCCTGCTCCTATTATTAAAGTATCTGTTTTTATCATTTAAACTTGCTTTTCTGGAACGTAAAGAACCAAACCATCCATTTCATCTGAAACTATCAGCTGACAACTTAATCTACTATTTTTTTTGGGTTCAAAAGCCATATCTAAAATATCTTCTTCTCCACTTTCTTTTTTTGGAAGTTTATCAAACCATTCATCTTTGACATAAACATGGCAAGTACCACAAGCCATTCCACCTCCACAATCTGCAAGGATTCCTGGTATACCTTTGTCGTCTGAACCCTCCATTACCGTTATTCCATTAGAAATTTCTACTGTCTGAGTGTCTCCTGAATGTTGTATAAATGTAATTTTTGGCATTCGAATATATATAATTTTTAAAAAAAAAGGGCAAGTACACAAAATGTACCTGCCCTTCTTTAAATTATTTACGTGTTGCTAATTACTTAGCTTTTCTTCCACCTGATTGCGTTGCTGCAGCCCAAATTACTAGACCAAATGCAATTTTGTTTAAGAAGTCAGCAAGGTTATAAATCACGTTTAATGAGTTAGCATCAACTCCACCTGTTAGGTAACCAAATACGTAACCTAATGGGTAAATTGCCCAACCTACTGTAACGATCATTCTCATTGCACCAAATGCAGTAACAAGAGCTTTGTTTCCACTTTTTGCTGCAGCTTTTCCTGCTTCACCTGAGAATACTTCATAAAGAATGTAGAACCATCCAGCCATACCGATTACAAAACCAAGTGTAGCGTTAATATATCCTGCTTCTCCTAAGTATCCACCAACTAGCATTACAACTGAACCGATTAACAATCTCCAGAATATTCCAGAATTTGCTTTACCTACAGCTGTTAGAATTAAGAAAAATTCTATCATCTGTAACGGAACTGTTATCAACCAGTCAATATATCTGTAAACTGTTGGTGATTCACCAGTCATAACCCATACATCTCTCATATACATATAGTGTATAAAAGCGATACCAGTTACTAGACCAGCAACAATTATTGATGTTCTCCAACCTGAAGCTACATTTCCTGCTTCTAAGAAAAAGAAAGCCGTTGCTGCTAACATACCCATTGAAATCACCCAAAACGAAATTCCAACAAAGTCATTAGATGCTAACAACGGTGTTTCTGCGTTTGCTACACCTGAAGCACCCATTAGGGCTACAGCTGTAAGAGCAAACAATTTTAGTTTTTTCATAAAAAACTCCCTCATTTTTGTTAATT
>CAJQSZ010000010.1 GCA_905618805.1 uncultured Candidatus Pelagibacter sp. | reverse complement strand
CATGCAATTAAAAACGCCGTTAATCATGGGTGGTCTCATCATATAGAAAGGTTAATGATTTTATCCAACATCATGAACCTTTGTGAGGTGAAACCAACTTATGTTTATAAATGGTTTATGGAGATGTTTGTGGATTCATCTGACTGGGTGATGGTTCCTAATGTTTATGGAATGGGTCTGTTTAGTGATGGAGGTATTTTTGCAACAAAACCATACATCTGTGGATCAAGTTACTTTATGAAGATGATGGATTTTAAAAAAGGGGAATGGTGCAATACGATGGACGGCCTTTATTGGAGATTTATAGATAAAAATAGAAAATTTTTTTTAAAGAACCCTAGATTATCAATGATGGTTTATGTATTTGATAAAATGAAAGATGAAAGAAAAAAAATGATTTTATTTGAAGCAGATAAATTTATTAAATTAAATACTGCATAATGTATATTTCTATAACAGGTATAAAAGTTAAAGGCTTTTTTGGAATGTTAAGATTTATGAGATACACAACACCAAGTTTTGCAGCAGCAAGAAAAGCGAATGGGAATTTGTTTTGTGACTCAAAAAAGATCAATAAGTATTATCATACTCTAACTGCTTGGGAGAATAAGAATAATATGATGGATTATTTAAGAGGTAAACATCATGCGTTGGCAATGAAGAATTTTAGATCTATTGGAACAGGTTTTGTTTATGGATATGAAGACGACCTAATGCCGAGTTGGGAAGATGCAATAAAAAAATGGAAACAAAATTTTAAAGAAATTTAAATTGAAAAAAGAAAATCTACCCTCAAAAATTTGTATTACCTGTAAGAGACCTTTTACATGGCGAAAAAAGTGGAAGCTAAATTGGGATAAAGTTAAATATTGTTCTAAGAAGTGTTCTGGATGATTTATTTATCTTTATTTATAATATCTTTTTTAGCAGCAACTATCCTACCATTTTCATCTGAACTAACATTAGCTAGCTTGATGGCAACAGCTAGTTACGATAATTTATTGTTATTAGCAGTTGCAAGTTTGGGAAATATTTTGGGCTCAGTTGTTAATTGGATTTTAGGTTTTTATTCAAGAAATCTTTCAACAAAAAGATGGTTTCCATTTAACGACAAACAAATAGAAAAGTCTTCTAAGTGGTTTAATAAATTTGGAAGATGGTCCTTGTTGTTTGCTTGGGTACCAATTATTGGAGACCCTTTAACTTTAGCAGCAGGATTGTTTAAAGTTAAATTTATAGAATTTTTAATCTTAGTAACAATTGGAAAAGTTAGTAGGTATCTAGTTATTTTTTATTTACTTAGTTAATTGTACTGATTGTGTTAAATACTTAAATGCTCGAAATATTTATTCAAACTTTTTTCTTATATTTTATTGTTATTGATCCTTTGGGAACAACGCCACTATTCTTAATTGTCACTCAACACATGGAAACTAAAGATAAGATTAAAACAGCTTTAAGTGCCACAACAATTGCAGCTGTTATACTACTATTTTTTGCATTACTCGGAAGCTATATATTAAGATATTTAAACATATCGTTTCCAGCCTTTACAATTGCAGGTGGGATTATTTTATTTTTAATTTCTATGGAGATGTTGTTTGATAAGAGACAACAAAGAAAAGAAGATGACCTTGAATATAATTCAGAAAGAGTAAGTGTATTTCCTTTAGCAACACCATTAATAGCTGGGCCGGCTGGGATTACCTCTGTTATTGTCTCCGTTTCAGATATAGGTAATAATTTTACAAATCAAGCCGTAGGAATATTAGCATTAGTTTTAGTTTTGTTTTTAACTTTTGCAATTTTTTTTATTGCTTCAAAATCTTCAAAAATAATTAACAAAAAAATAATTAGTGTAATTTCAAGAGTAATAGCAATTATTCTAGCAGGGCTAAGTGTTCAATATATTTTAGACGGACTAAAAACTTTTTTAGCGTAGATACTTATGAATAAAATTTCTGAAAATAATATTTTTTATAAATTATATTTATATTACAATTTGTACATCCGGCATAAAGCTTTAAAGGCAAGAACTACATATTCTCAGCATCAAGAAGATTTATTTATTAACAATTATTTTAAAGATAAAAATAATGGTTTTTATCTTGATGTTGGGTGTTACCATCCGATTAAGTATAGCAATACAGCATTACTTCATAACCGGGGTTGGAGAGGAATAAATATTGATATGAATCAAACGTCAATAGATTTATTTAATATATTAAGAAAGAAAGACAAGAATATATGTGCAGCTATTTCGAATGAAAATAAAGAAGCTATACAATATTTAGATCACGCATTTAGCCCCATAAATACATTGGTAAAAAAATTTTCTGATACGACCTCAAAAACAATTTCTTTTAACAAACACTTAGAAAAAAAAGTTAAAACATATAAATTTAGTCAAATTGTTCAAGCACAAGAATTACAACTAAATCAAATAGATTTTCTTAATATTGATGCAGAGGCTCACGATTTTGAAGTTTTAGAGGGTATTGAGTTAAGCTCTTATAACGTCAAACTGATTTGTATAGAGATGTTCGATTCTCAAAATCAAATTAATGAGAAAAAATTCAAGGATTATTTGATCAAATATAATTATCATTTAATAAAAATGATTGGCCCAAATGGTTTTTTTGAACGTAGAAGTTAACTTGTATTTTTTTTAACTTTTTTAGATAATATAAGGTCGGTGGTAAACATAATTATTCTACAACACATCAATATTGAAGACCCAGGTTATATTAAAGATTTAATGTTAGCTGACAATGTAAATTTGACCACCATTGAACTAGATGAAGGTGAAAAGATACCAGATGATTTAACAAAGTTTGATGGCATGTTTTGCATGGGTGGTCCCATGGATACTTATATGGAAAAAGAGCATCCCTGGTTAGTCGAAGAAAAAAAAAAGATTAAAGAATTTGTTGTTGATCTTAAAAAACCTTATTTAGGATTTTGTCTTGGCTGTCAGTTGTTGGGTGAAGTTGTTGGTGGCAAGGTTGTCCAATCCCAAACCCCAGAAATTGGAATGATGGATATAAATTTTTCTAAAGAAAAAGAAAGTGATATTTTATTTTCTTCTTTTCCCGAAAAGATTAAAAGTTTGCAATGGCATTCTTTTGAGGTTGACGGTCTTGATAGTAATAAAGATGTAATAATTTTAGCCTCATCTCCAGTTACTAAGTACCAGATTTTTAAATATCAAAATCATGCTTATGGAATTCAATTTCATATAGAAATTAAAGATACAACAGTTAATGAATGGGGCTGTGTTCCTGAATATAAGCAGGCCCTAGAAGATCAATTAGGTGAGGGTGCTCTAGATAAATTTGATCAAGATGCAAAAGATAATATGCAAAGCATGAATGACTACTCTAGAATTTTATACTCAAATTTCAGGGATAAAATTATTTCTAAATAATATTTATTTTTTTCTTTTTTTAAGACCCAGCTTGTCACTATGTCTTAATCTTAGAATAACTATAGCAGATGCTATTAAGACGATTGCAATTGCTTCATAAACTAATGCAGAGGGGTCCATTTCTTTCCCTTGCAATATAATGAATCTGGCTAATGCAGTGATAGCAATCAAAAGAGGTAAAGTAATACTGATAGATTGTTGAGACCAAAAAACTCTAACCATCGCTAATACCTCTAAGTATAGAAACATCAGTAGAAGGTCAGCTAGCATAACAGATTGATTTAGAAACATATTTTTAATTTCCATCACAACAGCTATTACTGTGCTAATTAAAATAATACTCAATAATACTAGCTGTAAGGTTTTAGCAATTTTTTCCATTATTTTACCTTACTAAAAGGTAGCCATTTTTCCAATACTGATTTAGAAGGCCCATCGTATGGAATCGCATAAGAGTTAGGATTAGGACTTGTTAAAACCTCTATCCCTTTAGAAAATATAAAAATAAACACAATTACAAAAACTATTACCATTATCTTAAAAGGGTCGAAGTTTTTTGTTTGAAACACACTATTAGATTTTTGCTCAGCTTTATGGAACTGCTTGAAGGTCATATATACTGCAAATATTAAACCGACATGCGCAACGTAGAGGCCAGCCCAACCAAACGCAAAGGATGAATAAGAAAATATGTAAAGACTGAAAACAGTTGTCCAAACAAAACTTAAAACTAGTAGAATTTGTAATCTTACTGATCTTGGTAATGCTCTTAAATCATTTTTGCTATCATCAAATAGGATGTTCGCACTATCTATCATCCAATTTTTTAATGAATCCATTCAGATATTTTAATTGTTTTCAAGACTAAAACAAAGGTCTATTTGTCCACCTTATCAGTCTAAGTTGGCTTTTATTAAGCTTTC
>CAJQSZ010000009.1 GCA_905618805.1 uncultured Candidatus Pelagibacter sp. | reverse complement strand
TAAAATCACAGCTGTTCTCGGTCCAACAAATACTGGAAAAACTTACTTAGCAATTGAAACTATGCTTTCTTTTGATTCGGGTATGATTGGTTTTCCTTTGAGACTTCTTGCACGAGAAGTATATGACAAAATTATTAAAAAAATAAGCGTAGATAAGGTTGCTTTAATTACTGGTGAAGAAAAAATAATTCCTACAAATGCAAAATACTTTCTTTGTACAGTTGAATCTATGCCAATTAACAAACACTTAGATTTTGTTGGGATAGACGAAATACAAATGTGTGCAGATCATGAAAGAGGTCATATTTTTACTGATAGATTATTAAATCTCCGTGGAGAAAAACTAACAATGTTTATGGGTTCAAGCACTATAAAGAGTATAGTGAATAAACTAGATGAGGATACTGAGTTTATAAATAGAGAAAGACTTTCTCAACTTTCCTACGTCGGTCATAAAAAAATTTCAAGAATAAATAGAAAAACAGCAATAATAGCTTTTTCGACTGAAGAAGTTTATGCAATTGCAGAGCTTGTTAGAAGACAAAAAGGTGGCGCAGCTATTGTTATGGGTTCATTAAGCCCTAAAACAAGAAATGCCCAAGTTCAGTTATATCAGTCTGGTGATGTTGATTTTCTTGTTGCAACTGATGCAATTGGAATGGGCATTAATATGGATTTAGAGAATGTTTTTTTTTCAAATTTAAAAAAATTTGATGGAAGAAAGTTAAGGCGTCTTAATATGTCTGAAATTGGTCAAATTGCTGGAAGAGCTGGCAGATATTTAAATGATGGAAATTTTGGAATTACTGGTGAATGTAAAGAGATTTCTGCAGAAGAGGTTGAGCTACTCGAAAATCACAAATTTGAAGAAATTAAAATGCTTTTTTGGAGAAATTCTAATTTAAATTTTAATAACGCTTTAAGCTTAATTAAATCACTTGAAGAAAAACCTAATAGAAATTGGTTGAGAAAAATACATGAGTGTGGAGATGAAAAACTTTTAAAATATTTTTTAAAAGACATGAAAAGTCATAATATCAAAAATAGCCAAGAGACTTTGGAATTACTTTGGGAATGTTGTCAAATTCCTGATTTTGTAAAAAAAACTTATGGCAATCATCTGGAGGTGGTTAGTAAAGTTTTTGGCTTTTTAAATGGTAAAGATCGTAAAATTACTGATGATTATATGAGGTTGCAATTAATAAAATTGGATAAATTAGAGGGAAATGTTGATTCTTTATCAAATAGAATTGCAAATGTTAGAACTTGGTCATATGTTTCAAATAAAATTAATTGGGTTGAAAGCCAAAGTTACTGGATAGAAAAAACAAAATTATTAGAAGACAGATTATCTGACAGACTGCATGAAGAACTTACTAAAACTTTTATCGACAAGAGAGCCAGTGTGCTTGCAAGAGGATTAAAGCAAGACATGGAATTTAAAACTGAGATAATGGAGGATAATAAAGTAATAATTGACGAACAGTTTATTGGTATTCTAAAAGGCTTAATATTTGAGATGGACTTAAAAGCTGGTGCACTCGAAACTGATATTAAATCATTAAAAAAAGCAGCAAGACAAACAGTTGGTCCAGAGCTTCAAAAAAGAATTCAAATAATCATAGAAACAGGATTAATAGAAATAAAAGATGATTTTAAAATTTATTGGAGAAACTTTCCTATTGCTAGATTAATAGCTGGTAGAGACTATTTAAATCCAGATATATTTTTAATAGCAGATGACATATTGGAAAATGATGACAAACAAAAGTTATTGGAATTTGTTGAAAATTGGGTTAAAGAAAAAATAAACTTAGTATTAAAAAGTCTGATTGACTTAAAAAATTTAAAAGAAAGTAACTCATCTATTAAAGCTTTGGCTTACCAGTTGTATGAAAACAATGGTGTAATTAAAAGAGAAGTCGTAGCTGAATATTTAAAAAAACTTGGTCAAGAAGAGAGAAAAATATTGAGAGATTTAGGTGTCAAATTTGGAAGATACCATG
>CAJQSZ010000008.1 GCA_905618805.1 uncultured Candidatus Pelagibacter sp. | reverse complement strand
ATTGATTTTTTTGAGCATTTAAATTTTCTAAACTGGTCTTTAACGTTGGATTTTGTAAATTCAAACTCTTCAATCTACTAAGGGCAAAAATTAGTTTTTTTTCTTTTTCAGTCTCCGTTTTCATATATATATATTTATATTATTAAATTGAGTCTTCTAAGTCTAGATAGGATATTTTGAACAAACTACATAAAGATTTATCTAACGCAATAAGGTTTTTGTCAATAGATGCTGTCGAAAAAGCAAATTCAGGGCACCCTGGTATGCCTATGGGAATGGCTGATGTGGCAACAGTTTTATTTAAAAAATTTCTTAAATTTAATCCAAAGAACCCTAATTGGCTTAATCGGGATAGGTTTGTTTTATCTGCAGGTCATGGATCTATGCTTCTTTATTCCTTACTACATCTAACTGGATATAAGAGTATCTCTTTAAAGGATATTAAAAATTTTCGTCAATTGAAATCTATTTGTGCAGGACATCCCGAATATCATCCTGGTACTGGAATTGAAACAACAACAGGTCCACTTGGACAAGGTATTGCTAATTCAGTTGGGTTTGCTATTGCAGAAGAAATATTAAAAAAAAAACTAGGAAAAGAAATAATAAACCACAAAACTTATGTTTTAGCTGGTGATGGGTGCTTAATGGAAGGTATCAGTCATGAAGCAATGAGTTTAGCAGGTCATTTAAAATTAAAAAACCTAATAATGCTTTTTGATAATAATTCAATATCTATAGATGGACCAACTAACTTGGCAGTTTCAGATAATTTCAAAAAAAGATTTCAAAGTTATGGTTGGGATTATATTCTAATTAATGGCCACAATGAAAAAGAAATTTTTACAGCATTAAAAAAAGTTCAAACTGCAAAAAGACCAACAGTTATTTCTTGTAAAACAAAAATTGGTTTTGGTTCACCCAATAAGTCTGGCAAAGCCTCTTCGCATGGAAGTCCTATTGGTAAAGATGAAATCAAATTAGTTCGACAAGTTCTAAATTGGAAATATAAACCTTTTGAAATTCCAGAAAATATTTTAGATGAATGGAAAAAAATTGGTAACAAAGGTGCAAAACTTGAGTCTACATGGAGAAAAGTTTATATAATAAAAAAAAAAGTTATAGATGAAGTCTTCAAAAATAATTTCTCTAAAGCTTTAAAAACTGAAAAAAAAAATTCTATTAAAGAAAATAAAAGCTTAGCTTCACGAAAGTCATCTGAGTTAACTTTGATTTCTCTTACTAAAAAAAATAATACTTTAATTGGTGGTTCGGCTGATTTAGCTGGATCCAATAATACCAAAACAAAACATCATAATATTATCAAACCTGCTGCGTTTAATGGTGATTATATTCATTATGGAGTTAGAGAACATGCAATGTCAGGAATAATGAATGGACTAGCACTTCATAGTAAATTTATTCCTTATGGTGGTACTTTCTTAATATTTTCAGATTACTGTAAACCCTCAATTCGTTTATCAGCATTAATGAGGCAGCGTGTTATTTATGTTATGACACATGATTCAATTGGTCTAGGAGAAGATGGACCAACTCATCAACCAATTGAACAATTATCTGGATTAAGATCTATACCAAACCTAAATGTGTTTAGACCAGCAGATAGAATGGAAACTATTGAATGCTGGGAATTAGCATTAAAAGATTCAGGAACGCCAAGTGTATTATCTTTAACCAGACAAAACCTTGATCCCATTAGAAAAAAATATTCAAATACAAATAAATGCTCTTTTGGGGCCTACGAAGTTTTGAGAACTAATAAAAAGGTCAATTTAACTATACTTGCCACTGGTTCTGAAGTTAATTTAGCAATTGAGACTAGCCACAAATTAGCCAAAGATAAAATTTATACTAAAGTCATATCGGTACCATGCCAAGACCTTTTTGATTCACAATCAAAATCATATAAACAAAAAATTCTTGGTGAAACAAAGTTTAAAATATCTATTGAAGCTGCTTCAACAGATTGTTGGAAAAAATATGTTGGAACTGAAGGTTTAACTTTTGGAATTGATACATTTGGTAAAAGTGCACCATATAAAGAGATTTATAAGCATTTTGGATTAACAGCTGAAAATATTTCCAAAAAAACTAAGAATCTAATAAAGAGTTAAATATGACAATAAAAGTTGGAATTAATGGAATGGGAAGAATTGGCAGAATGGTAATACGGGCAATTATCGAAAGCCAAAATAAGAATATAGAAATTAAACACATTAATAACCGATCTAATTCTGAGGCAAGCTGTTCTTTAATAAAATATGATTCTATTCATGGAAAATTTGATGCAGATTTAACTTTTGATGAACATCATTTAATTATAAATAAAAATAAAATTACGTTTTCACAAGAGTATAATATTGAAAATATAAACTGGAAAAAATTTGATGTTGATTATGTTTTTGAATGTACTGGAAAATTTAACTCTAAAGACAAATTATTAGCCCATATTAGAAATGGTGCAAAAAAAGTTATAGTTTCTGCACCTTGTAAAGATGCAGATAAAACTATTGTCTACGGTGTAAATGAAAATATACTCACAAAAGATGACCAAATAGTTTCAGCAGCTTCATGTACCACTAATTGTCTGGCACCAGTTGCCAATGTTTTAAATAAAAATTTTGAAATTGAAAAAGGTTTCATGACTACCATTCATGCTTTTACTAGTGACCAGAGAATTTTAGATAACTCACATAAAGATCCAAGGAGAGCAAGGTCTGCTAGTCAGTCGATTGTTCCAACATCCACGGGTGCTTCAAAAGCGATTGGTGAAATTATACCTGCTTTGAAAGGAAAACTTGAAGGTGTAGCCATGAGAGTTCCAACACCCAATGTTTCATTGATAGAACTTGTTTTTTGCACAAAAAAAGAAATAACAAAAGAAAAAATTAATGATGCTTTTACTGTTGCTTCTAAAAAACAATCTAAAAAAGTTTTGGAAATTACTACAGAAAAACTAGTGTCAATTGACTTTAATCATAACTCAGCCTCAGCAATTATTGATGCCTCTTTAACAAATGTTGTTGGTGATAAGATGGGTAAAATTTCAGCTTGGTATGATAATGAGTGGGGTTTTTCAAATAGAATGTGTGATATTGCAGAACACCTACATAAAATCTCTTAATGAGAAATATAAAAGATGAGTCAAATCTTAGTGAAAAAAAAATATTACTGAGGCTTGACTTGAATGTTCCATTAGATAATGGAAAAATTGTAGATACTACAAGGATAGATAAAATTGTTCCCACTATAAGTTTTTTATTAAAAAAAAATGCTAAAGTTATAATATTATCTCACATGGGAAGACCAAAAGGTAAAATCGTAGATAAGCTTTCTCTTAAACCTGTATGTGAATATTTAAAAAATAAAATAAATGAAAATGTAAAGCTAATTACAACAAATCTTAAAGGAATAGAAACAGCTGATCTATTTAATAATCGAGATGAAAAAATTATAATGTTAGAAAATCTTAGATTTTACGTAGAAGAAGAAAAAAATAATAATGAATTTGCAAAACATTTAGCAAATCTAGCTGATATATATGTTAATGAAGCCTTTTCATGTTCACATAGAATGCATGCTTCAATTTTTGAAATTACAAAATTTCTCCCTTCATACGCGGGTCTTCAACTAAATAAAGAAATTAATGCTTTAACCAAAATTACCTCTGAGATTAAAAAACCTATAACCTGCATCATTGGTGGCTCCAAGATATCAAGTAAAATTAATATTATTAAAAATTTAATTCCTAAATTTGACAATATTATAATTGTTGGTGCAATGGCTAATAATATACTCAAATACAAAGGTCATAATATTGGAAAATCTATCCAAGAGGATGGTTGTGATAAGATAATTGAAGAAATATTTTCTCTTTCAGTAAAAGAAAGTTGCAAAATTATTTACCCTGAAGATGTCACTGTAGGAAAAAACTTAAATGGATTACCAGAAATAAAAGAGTTAAATGGTATTCTTGAAGATGATTTAATTTTGGATATTGGTCCTAAATCAATAGAAAATATTAATAATATCATTGAAAAAAGTAGCACTATTTTATGGAATGGTCCTGCTGGTTACTTTGAAAATCCAAATTTTGCCAAAGGAAGTTTAGAGATTATAAAAAAAATTATTAAAAAGAATAAAACTAATACTATTTATTCTGTAGCAGGTGGAGGAGATACGGTTGCTTTATTAAATAGTGTTAATGCGATTCATAATTTTGATTTTGTTTCAACTGCTGGTGGTGCCTTTTTAGAATATCTTGAAGGAAAAGAACTTCCTGGTATAAAAGCGTTAAATTAATATGTCAGAATTAAACAAAATTGCTTTAAAAATTTTATCAAATGGGAAAGGTATCCTTGCTGCTGATGAGAGCACAGGAACTATGACCAAGAGACTTGAAGCTATAAAGGTTCCGTCATCTTCAGAAAATAGGCTTTTATTTAGAGAGACTCTTTTCTCTTCTGCTAGCATGAAGACATGTATTGGTGGGGTAATTTTATATGACGAAACAATCAAGCAGACTGCAAGTTCAAATAAAACTATACCTGAATTAATTTCCTCTTCTGGTGCCATTCCTGGAATAAAAGTAGACACTGGTGTAAAAGTTTTAGCAGGCTCACCTCAAGAAAAAATTACAGAAGGCCTAGATGGCTTAAGAGAAAGACTAAAAGAATACTACAAACATGGAGCTAGATTTACAAAATGGAGGGGTGTGTATAATATCTCAAATAGATACCCAAGTAAATTATCAATTAATTCAAACGCGCATGCTCTTGCGAGATACTCTGCACTCGTTCAAGAGTGTGAAATGGTTCCAATAGTAGAACCAGAAGTTTTAATGGATGGAAACCATACCGCCCAAGATTGTTTTAATAAAACCTCAGAAGTTATTAAAAAGTGTTTTGAGGAATTGTTACTTCATAATGTTGATTTAACCGGAATAATTTTAAAACCAAATATGATTTTGCAAGGAAATAAATCTGAAAATAAAATATCTAGTGAAGAGGTTGCCAAACTTACTTTAAAATGTCTTAAAGAAAATGTTCCATCTAATGTGCCAGGAATAGCATTTTTATCAGGTGGTCAAACGGAAATACAAGCAACTGAAAACTTGAATTTGATTAACAGAAACAATAACACGAATTTTATTATGACATATTCATATGGAAGGGCTTTACAACAAAGTGCTCTTAAGTTTTGGTCTAAAAATATTAAAGATATTCAGGGCACACAAAAAGTTTTTAACCACAGAGCCAATATGTGCACACTTGCGGCTCAAGGAAAATGGTCCTCTGAACTTGAGACAAAGTAGTGAAAATAAAAAATTTGTTTATCTAATTTCTCCAAATAAAATTGAGAATAATAATTTTTTTACAAATCTAAATTTAGTATTAAGTACTCAAAAAGTAAATTTCTTTCAATTGAGGTTAAAAAAAGAAGCAAATAAAAATAAACTATTAATTGGAAAAAAAATAAAAAAAATTTGTAAAAAACATAAAGTTAAATTTCTTATTAATGATGATCCAAAACTTGCTAAAAAACTTAATGCTGACGGTTGTCATCTAGGTCAAAAAGATATGAATATCCACAGAGCAAGAAAGATAATGGGTAATAAAATTATTGGTATTACCTGTCATAATTCAATTAAATTAGCTAAAGATGCTATTAATGCAAATGCAGACTATTTGGCATTCGGAGCTTTCTACTCTTCAAAAACTAAATTGACTAAATATAGAGCAGATTTAAAAATACTAAGATGGGCAAAAAAAAATACATCTACTCCAATTGTAGCTATAGGTGGGATAAAGATAAACAATTATAAAAAACTCTTATTGAATAAAGCTAACTTTTTAGCTATTTCAGGCTACATTTGGAATAATAAAAAATACAAACCATTAGAGGCAATTAGAAAATTAAAATGAAAATATACGCAAGTGAAATTAGAGTTGGAATGCTAGTAGAATATAAAGATGATCTTTGGCAGGTATTAAAAACTCAACATGTAAAACCTGGTAAAGGTGGTGCATTTGCTCAAGTTGAAATGAAAAGTGTAAACAAAAATACCAAATTAAATGAAAGGTTTAGATCAAGTGAATCTGTAGAAAAAGCTTCACTAGATGAAACTAAATTTAATTATCTTTATGAAGATGAGATTGATTATTATTTTATGGATCCTAAATCTTATGAACAAATAAATATAAAAAAAGATATAATTGGAGAAAAGGGAAAAATGTTATCAGAAAACCTAGAAGTAAGTATAAGTTTTTATAATGAAAAACCTTTAATAGTAGAGTTACCTAATCATGTAACCTGTACAATTGAAACAACCGATGCAGCTCTTAAAGGTCAAACTGTTTCTTCTTCTTACAAACCAGCAACTCTAGATAGTGGAATAAATATTCAAGTTCCTCCTTTTATTGATAGTGGAGATAAAGTAATTGTTGATACTAGAACTATGGAATACGTTAAAAAAATATAAATCTTATGCAATCAATATCAGCCAATCTCAATATTATGATAAAAGCTGCTGAAAAAGCATCAAGAGCCTTAATTAGAGATTTTGGAGAAGTAGAAAAATTGCAAGTATCAATTAAAGGACCTTCTGATTTTGTTTCAAATGCTGATTTAAAAGCAGAAAAAATAATTATCGAAGAATTAAAAAAAGCAAGACCTTACTACTCCATTATTAGTGAAGAAGATGGATCCGAAACAAATAAAGATAGAAATAACACATGGATTATAGATCCTATAGATGGCACAACAAATTTTTTACATGGTGTTCCTCATTTCGCAATATCAATTGCGTTAAAATCAGGTGATGAAATTATTTCTGGGTTAACTTATGATCCAATAAAAAATGAAATGTTTTATGCTGAAAAAGATAGTGGCTCTTTTTTTAATAATCAAAGAATAAGGGTTTCAAAAAAGAAAGATTTAAACAGCTGCTTATTTGCAACTGGTGGTGCATTCAAAAATGAGGTCGATTTGCCTTTAAGAATATCAGGAAGTGCTGCTCTCGATATAGCCTATGTTGCTGCGGGTAGATATGATGGGTATTTTCAAAATGAACTAAATTTATGGGATATAGCTGCTGGAATAATAATTGTAAAAGAAGCTGGTGGTATGATTAATGAAATAGACCTTGCTAAAAATA
The DNA here is from genome assembly GCA_905618805.1 of uncultured Candidatus Pelagibacter sp. Taxonomy (GTDB): domain Bacteria; phylum Pseudomonadota; class Alphaproteobacteria; order Pelagibacterales; family Pelagibacteraceae; genus Pelagibacter. The sequence continues at coordinate 124,107 of CAJQSZ010000008.1, read as the reverse complement.
AAAATATACAAATAAGAGCCTCTAGCATGGCAATTAATGAGAAAATGCTTGAAAAATTAGAGAACTTTTAATTGTTTTATAAGATTCTTTTGCTATAAGTCTCGATATGAAAAAAGACATACACCCAAACTATCACACTATTAAAGTAGAAATGACTGATGGAACTCAATTTGAAACTAGATCAACTTGGGGGAAAGAAGGAGAGGTTCTAAAACTAGAAATAGATCCTAAGTCTCATGCTGCTTGGACTGGTGGTAAACAGAAGTTAATGGATAAGGGTCGTGTAAGTAAATTCAATAAAAAGTTTCAAAATTTCAGATCAGAAAAAAAGGATTAAATGTCTAATATACCATTAATGCCTATGGCAACTGCTGTTTGGCTAGTCGAGAATACAACACTTACATTTAAACAAATTTCAAAATTTTGTAATTTGCATGAAGTTGAAGTTCAAGGTATAGCTGATGGAGAGGTTGCAAAAGGAATAATGGCTTATAATCCAATTATATCTGGTCAACTTACTAAGGAAGAAATTGAACAATCTTCAAACGATGAAAGTAGAGATCTGCAAATTAAAAATACTGATATTGAAATATCAAGTGAAGATAAAAAAATCAAAAAATATATACCTCTATCTAAAAGACAGGATAAACCAGATTCAGCATTGTGGCTAATTAAGCACCATTCACTGTTGAAAGAAAGTCAAATAGCAAAATTAGTTGGCATAACTAAGGGTTCGGTAATTTCAATTAAAAATAAAAGCTATTGGAATTATAATAATTTAAACCCAAAAGATCCAGTTGCATTGGGGCTTTTTTCTCAAAAGAATTTAGTCGAAGCTATTGAAAAAGCTGAAAGAAGAATAAAAAAAGAAAAAAAAGAAAAAGAAAAAACAAAACAAACAAGAGAAGTTTCAAATAATGAGTAAATTTAATAGACATCAAAATTTTATAGTGCTATTTACTCTTTTTTTTAAAGGTATTTATGAAAATAGAAGTTAAAGATAACAATATTGAACAAGCACTAAGAGTTCTTAAAAGAAAACTTCAACGTGATGGATTTTTTAAAGTAGTCAAACTTAAAAGTGTTTATGAAAAACCCTCTGAAAAGAAAAAACGAATTCTTCAAGAAAATATTAAAAGAGTTAAAAAATTAAACAAGCTTAAGAATAGAATTTAAATATACCGCGGGGTGGAGCAGTCTGGTAGCTCGTCAGGCTCATAACCTGAAGGTCGGCGGTTCAAATCCGTCCCCCGCAACCAAATCCTAATAAAACTTTTTTAATTTTTATTAAATTTTAAATTTATTTTATGATAACATTGGGCAACTGAACTTGAGGTTCTAAAGTTTCATAATATCAGAGGTAAAGTTTTAAATTTAAACTAAATAAAAAATTTTAAATAATCTCATCAAAATATAGCTAACACTTAAAAGATATAAGTAAAAAAGATTGCTTTTTTTTTGGAAAAAATTTTCAGATTCTACTTGCTGTAATAAAGTAAAATAAATGATTATTATTAGTGGTTCATAATATTTATGATAAATAGTATTTTGTATATTGGATATAATCAATATGAATAATAAAGAAAAATTATTTAAATTTAAAAATCCAACATATGTAATAAATCCAATAAAAAAAATTGATGAAATAAAAAATAAATAATTATTATCAAATAATAAATTAGATAAAGCAAAAAATATACCTCCTCCTGTGTAACTAAGTTGGTAATTAAAAAAATAAATTAAGCATAAAATTGATAAAAATAATATTATTGATTTATTAAGTAAAAACTCAAAGAAGGGTTTGTAAAATTTACCCTGAGCTAAAATAGTTGATAAATGAAAAAAAATAATAGAACTAATAAGCATTAATTTATTTGAAAAATTGAAGTCAAAGTCTACGGTTCTGCCATTGATTCCTGGTGTTTGTCCAGCTGTTAAAAAATTAATGTCTAAAATAAAAATATAATAAAGAAATGGTAATGCTGCTAAGAAATTGAAACATATCAATAATTTTAATTTAAAAAATTTAAATCTTTTTAAAAAAAAGAAAAAAAAATATGGAAAAAAAATTGAAAAATTAGGACTTATGTATGATGATATAATAAGAGCAAGGCAAGTGTACCAAGTATACTTGTAGTGGTCTGTCTTCTTGAATTTTAAAAAAAAATAAATTGTTAAAACAAAAAAAATTAAACCAGGTAATCTACTGTCAGGCCAAATAGACAAGGATCTAAAAGTTGGTGATAAAAATATTATTAATGATAATAAAGCAAGATAATTACTTTCAACATTATCAAATTTTAATACTAAACATTTATAAAAAAATAGGATTAATAAAATACAAAAGTGTAAATGAATCATTCTCACTTGATCGATTTCAAATCCCAAATCTAAAAAAAAAGATAAAAATATTAAATATACTGGAGAATGTCTATGTCCATAATCATCATAATTTAAAAGAGTATGTAAAAAATTATTTGAAAAATCATTTATCGGTGTAATATTTGACCCCAACCAATCTGGGTAAGCACCATAATTTAAATCTTCTCCATAAAAAAAACCTAATAATAAACTTAGGTATAAAATAGCTGAAAATGCTGCGATATTAATACTTGTGGTTTTAAGTTTCACTAATTTTTATTATTAATAATTAAAAGGGCTTTCAATATTTTCATAATATTAAAATTGAATTATATCTAATTCTTTATCATCACAAAGTATTTTTTTTTCGTTTTTTTAAAGATTTTTAGTTATTTCTTCTGTCATTTTTTTTGCATCAGCAAATAACATCAATGTATTTTCTTTATAAAATAAATCATTGTCAATTCCAGCATATCCTGGGGATAGGCTTCTTTTTATGAACAGTACAGACTTGCACTTTTCAACATCCAAGACTGGCATTCCATAAATTGGGCTTTGTGGATCATTTTTTGCAGCAGGATTAGTTACGTCATTTGCACCTATTACAAATGCAACATCTGCATTGGCAAAATCATTATTGATTTCCTCTAATTCAAAAACCTCATCGTAAGGTACGTTGGCTTCAGCCAATAGTACATTCATGTGCCCAGGCATTCTTCCAGCCACAGGATGTATTGCATAAGTAACTTTGATATCATTTTTTTTAAGCGTATCTACCATCTCTCTTAATGCATGCTGTGCTTGAGCTACTGCCATACCATAACCTGGAACAATTATAACTGATGATGCATTTTTCATTAAAAAAGCTGCGTCTTCAGCATTACCACTTTTAACTGGTCTATGCTCTTTATCTCCAGAAGATGCTGATTGCTCTGCCGCACCAAATCCTCCTAAAATCACATTAAAAAAAGAACGGTTCATGCCTTTACACATTATGTATGATAAAATTGCACCAGAAGAGCCCACAAGAGCTCCAGTAATAATTAATGCACTATTTTCTAATGTAAAACCTATTCCAGCTGCAGCCCAACCTGAGTAAGAATTCAGCATAGAAATTACCACTGGCATATCTGCTCCACCAATTGGAATAATTAATAAAAAACCTATCAAGAAAGAAACTGCTAATAATATCCAAAAGAAATTTGAGGACTGTGTTGAGCATAATAAATAAGTTAAAGCTAAAATTGAAATCAATATTAAAGCATTAAGTAAATGTTGGCCTCTAAAAGTTATTGGTGATCCTGACATTATTCCTTGAAGTTTTAAAAATGCAATAATTGAACCTGAAAAAGTTATAGCTCCAACTGCTGCACCAATTGACATCTCAATTAAGCTTGCTAGTTTTATATTTCCTTGAAATCCAAGATTAAAAGCTTCTGGGTTTAGAAAGGCAGAGATTGCAACAAGTACAGCTGACAACCCTACTAAACTATGAAATCCTGCTACCAATTCTGGCATAGCAGTCATTGGTATTTTATACGCTATAAATGCACCAATTAACCCACCAATTAATAAAAAGATTAATACATAAATTAGTCCACTAGAAAAACTTTCAATTGATAAAAAAGTAACTGTGATGGCAATCGTCATACCTAAAATTCCAAAAAAATTACCTTTTCTTGATGTTTCAGGTGATGAAAGACCTCTTAATGCCAATATAAATAATACCCCTGAGATTAAATAAAATATTGCTGATAAGTTTGCTGACATAATCATTTATTTTTTTTTTTCTTATACATTTGAAGCATTCGTTGCGTTACTAAAAACCCACCAAATATATTCACAGCAGCTAGAGATATTGCTAGAAAACCAAGAATATTTGAAATCGTAAAATCACTACCAGAATTTCCAGCTAATCCCGCAATAATAGCTCCAACAATTATTACTGATGAGATGGCATTTGTAACTGACATCAAGGGAGTATGTAAAGATGGAGTAACACTCCAAACAACATAATATCCAATGAATATTGATAAAATGAATATGCTTAATCTGAATATAAAAGGATCTATTTCCATAATTTTTATTTAATTAAAGTTTTTTCAATTATTTCATCTTCTAAATTAATAATAACTTTTTTAGTTTCTTTATCATATAAATTTGAAACAAAATTAAATACATTTTTGGAGTATAGGTTGGATGCTGAAACAGGTAGCTTGTTAAGAATATTTGTTTCACCCATAATCTTAACACCTTCTTTAACAACAATCTTATCAACCTCCGTAAATGCTGCATTACCGCCTTGAATGGCAGCTAAGTCATAAATAATAGAACCCGACTTCATATTAGCAATCATATTATCTTTAATAATTAGTGGTGCTTTTTTACCTGGAATTAAAGCTGTACATATTACGATATCAATTTTTTTTAAAGTTTCTGCTAACAGCTCTTCTTGTTTTTTTTTAAATTCTTCTGTTGCTTCTTTTGCATATCCACCCTCTGTTTCAAGGTTTTCAGACCCCTCTATGGTTAAAAACTTTCCACCTAAACTTTCAACTTGTTCTTTTGATGCCATTCTGACATCTGTTGCAAACACTACAGCACCCATTCTTTTTGCAGTTGCAATTGCTTGTAGACCAGCAACACCTGCACCTACTACCAATACTTTTGCTGCAGGAATTGTTCCTGCAGCTGTCATCATCATTGGTATAGCTTTCTCAAAATTTGCAAACGATTCTATTACAGCTTTATAACCAGCAAGGTTAGCTTGAGAAGAAAGTATATCCATTGATTGAGCTCTAGTTATTCTAGGCAACATCTCTAAAGAAAAAACATTAATATTATTTTTTGATAATTTTTCTATACTTTCTTTATTGATATAAGGATTAAATACTCCAATAAGAATTTGATTTTTCTTTAAAAGTGAAAGATTTTCATCAGATAATAAACCCAACTGAACAATGATATCTGCATTAGTAAGAGCTTCAGCTTCCTTCTTCGAAATTTCAACACCTAACTCTTTGTAATCACTGTCTTTAAAACCTAAATGTTCACCATATTTTTCAGAAAGAACAACCTCAAAACCAATAGCTATATATTTCTTGGCAATGTCAGGGGTGATTGCAATTCTCTTTTCAATTTTTTGATTTTCTAATACTGAAACAATTCTCATAGAAGAACTCTATAGTAAGAAAATAGCCATTAAAACCAAAACACCAATAACCGCGACAGTTCCCCACAACACAAACTTGGTAAAATTGCTCCAGGTATCTTTATGGTTTTGATTGTCCATAAAAATTACTTCTGTCTGGCTTTAAATTTAGGATTAGTTTTATTTATTATATATACTCTACCTCTTCTTCTAACTAGCTTAGAATTAAGGTCTCTTTTTTTCAGTGATTTTAATGAGCTTTTAATTTTCATAATATTTTTTTAGCCGGCAATGTCCTACTCTTCCGTGTCTTAAGACAAAGTACCATTGGCGCTGAAGGGCTTGACTTCCGAGTTCGGAATGGGATCGGGTATAACCCCTTCGCAATAATCACCGGCATGAGTGTTATACTCAAATAAAAATATTTGTAAACAATGAATTCTAATAGAATTATATAAAATTTTTAATAAAATTGGCTATATATTGCTTAAGTTGAACTTTTCCATAAATTTTATAAACTTTATTAGACAAGTTCATGCTTGTTAAGGCAGAGGCATATCTCTCACCACTTCTTTTGGGAAGTAGTTTTATTTTTGTATTAAACATTTTTGCTACCTCTAAAATTGTGTAATTTTTTTTACTTGCTATGCTGTAGTGCCTGCACTTAGATTCTTTCCAAGCATAAAAGCAAGTGCTTATAGTATCTGAAATATGGGTAAATCTTCTTGATTGCGTACCTGGCTTTACAACTGTAAGTGGGGTTTTTCTTTTAAATTGATCTTCAAAAATCCCTATTACAGTTGCCATATTTCCTGTTTTGATTTGTCGTTGTCCATAAACATTATAAAAATAAACTATTTCAAATTTAAAATTATACCAAATTTTTAAATTCTCTAACATTTCTAAGTTTTTTGCTTTTGTAAAAGCATAAGGTGATAAATTCTTATCCTCACCATTATTGCCAATACTAGCAGAAGTAGCTGAATAAATAAGTTTTATCTTATTTAAAAGGCAGAAGTTAAAAACTTCATGAGAACCAATTGAATTAGAGTTAATACATTGATTCAAATGAGAAAAGCTTTGATATATCCTTGCAAATTCTCCGAAGTGGAAAAGTGAATGAATTTTATTTTTATATGGATTTAAAACTTTTGTAATACTTTTCGTGTGAGATTTAATGTATTTTATTTTTTTGTTTTTTACATGATTTTTTTTATTACCTGAAGAATAATCATCTATACTAATTATGTTATAATCAGTTTTATCAATTAAAAATTCGATTAGGTTGCTACCAACAAAACCTGCTCCACCTGTTACTATAATAATATTTTTCATGTTGTTTATTATTGTTTTTCTAAATAGTCTTGATAAGCATTCATTATACCTTTTTTTAAATTTATTTTAGCTTTCCAGCCATATTTTTTAGCTAGACGCACATCTAAAATTTTTCTTGGTGTTCCATTTGGTTTTGTTAAATCATATTTTATTTTAATTTTTTTATTTGGAATTATTAATTTTAATATTTCTTTTGCATATTCACTTATGGTGTAATCTTTTCCAGTACCTATATTTACTATTGTTTCTTTAATATTTTTATTCATAAAAAAAATACAAGCTTCAGCAACGTCATCTACATGTATAATTTCACGTCTTGCTTTTCCATTACCCCATAAAATTAAATGTTTTTTTTTTCTTGTTTTTAATTCGTGCACTTTTTTTATTAGGGCAGGTATAAAATGAGAATTTAAATTATGATAATCATCGTTTGGTCCAAAAGTATTTGTTGGCATTAAACATTTATAATTTGTTTTGTATTGAGAATTATAACTTTCACACATTTTAATCCCAGCAATTTTAGCTATAGCATATGAGTCGTTCGTTTTTTCCAGTGCTCCTGTCAACAAGTATTGTTCTTTTATTGGCTGTCTACTCATTTTTGGGTAAACACAACTTGAGCCTAGAAAAATTAATTTTTTAACTCCCGTGAGATAAGCAGAATGAATTAAATTAGATTGAATAGTCAAGTTATCATATATAAACTCAGCCTTATATTTGTTATTAGCATAAATACCTCCAACTTTAGCTGCTGCTATAAAAATAAAAGTAGGCTTATTTTTCTTTAAAAATTGAAGAACCTTTTTTGAATTTTTTAAATCTAGTTGTTTTTTTGATCTAAAAATAATATTTTTATAGCCTTTAGATATTAGTTTTCTTAAAATTGCACTTCCAACCAATCCTTTATGTCCGGCTATATAAATCTTAGATCTCTTATTAATCATCTAATAGTTTTATCATTTCATGATCAACCATCTCTTTAACTAATTCTTTAATCTTTACTTTTGGTTTCCATTTTAATATTTTTTTTGCTTTAGAGGCATCTCCTAATAGAGTATCTACTTCAAGTGGTCTGTAATATTCCTTATCACATTGAATTATTGACACACCTTTAGCATTATAACATTTTGAATTAATTCCTTTACCACTCCATTTGTGCTTAATCTTCAACTCTTCTAGCACCAGATCAATAAATTGCTTAACTGAATATTGTTTACCCGTTGCTATAACAAAATCTTGAGGAGTTTTAAGTTGAAGCATTTTCCACATGGCCTCAACATAATCACGTGCATGTCCCCAATCTCTTTTAGCTTTAAGATTTCCTAAAAATAATTGTTTTTGTTTTCCAACTTTAATTCTACAAAGAGCGTTGACAATTTTTCTTGTAACAAAAGTCTCACCTCGCCTTGGACTTTCGTGGTTAAATAAAATGCCATTACATGCAAAAATATTATAGGCTTCTCTGTAGTTAATAGTAATCCAATGTGCATAAACTTTAGCAACTCCATAAGGACTCCTTGGATAAAAGACTGTTTTTTCTGTTTGTGGAATTTCTTGAACCTTACCAAACATTTCAGAGGTACCTGCTTGATAAAATTTTGTTAATTTTTCTAGTCCATGAAATTTAATTGCTTCTAATATTCTCAAAGATCCCACAGCATCAGCATTTGCGGTGTATTCAGGTACTTCAAAAGAAACCGATACATGAGATTGTGCAGCTAAATTATAAATTTCATTTGGCTTAATTTTCTTAATTAAAGTTGAAACAGAAATAGCATCCGTAATATCTCCATAGTGAAGAAAAAAATTTCTTTTTTTTTCGTGTGGATCTTGGTATATGTGGTCAACTCTAGAAGTGTTGAGTGAAGATGATCTTCTTTTAACACCATGAACTAAATATCCTTTTTTAATCAAAAATTCTGCTAGATATGAACCATCTTGTCCTGTAATACCAAATATTAAGGCTATTTTTTCTTTCATAAAAGTTTTTTTTTTCTAAAATACGAATTACTTATTATCATACAATATCTTTTTAAACCTAACAAACTAATTTTAACATCAATCATTTTTAGTAATTTTTTATTATTTAGATAAAAACAATCACTGTTAAATCTTTTTGGAGCCTCTATCGTACTGCATTTATTTAAATTATAAAAATTTAAGCTATTTATTAATTCATTAAGATATACTTTTTTACCTAATGAGACATTGTAGGTTCCAGTAATATTTTTTTTAATAAGTTTGAAAATAATTTCATTAAACTTATTCATAGGTAAAAAATCTTTATAAATTTTAAAATTATTAAAAATTTTATTTTCTTTAATATTTAAGAAAAAATTATCAATAAATGTATGGTGAATTTTATTTTTTAAATCTGAAGCACTATTCAGACCAATCAAATTAGATATTCTAAGAACTAAAACTTTGTTAATTAACATTTTATTTAATTTTCTTTCTGTTATTATTTTATTCTTTGAATAATTACAGGTTGGATTAAGTTTGCTATTTTCCTTGATATTGTCTGCTATTTTATAAATTTTTCTACTACTAAAAAAAATTAATTTACACTTTAAATCTATAATTTTTTCGGCAATCTTAATGTCATAATCATTCTTTTTTAAATATTTGTCTTTGACATATTTTTTATTCGATGCACAATTAATGATATAAGCAAAATCAATTAAATCTCTTGTATTTAATGATTTAAAATTCTTGTAGTGAACAATCTTGGTATCAAATTTTTTTATAAGATATATATATAAATTATTTCCTATAAAGCTGTTCACACCTATTATTAAAATTTTTTTTTTTATCATGTAAAATTATTTATAAAATAAGTTATGTAATAATCCAAATTTTTTTTATAAATAATTTTATGTTTTATAAAAAAAGTTTTTACAAAATTATGTGCTTGCATTCTTCTTTTCCACCAATTTAGAGACATATGCTTAAAACCAGATGAAATATTTTTTTCACTTTGCCTGTAAAAAGTTAAATTTTTTTCAATAAAATTATATTGATCAAAAATATATTTTGAAACAATTCCTATTCTGAAATCTAACCAAATATCTGGGTGTGATTTAAAATCAACCAAACTAAAAATAATTTTAAACTTATTTTTTCGAATTGAAATACAACTTGTTGGGGCAAAATAAGGCCAATAACTATTAATTAATTTAGATTTTTTTTTTATGGGTACATCTTTTGTTAAAAATTTTTTAGTTGGTAAATCATATAAAATATTAATATTTTTATTTTTGTTAAATTCATCCATAAGAGTTGATATTTTATTTTTTTTAAAAAAATCATCACTGTCTAATAAAAATATTACTTTACCCTTAGATTTTTTAAAACCCTCATAATAAGTTGCAATTTGATCAAAACTACCCACTCCAAATTTTTTATTTTTTTTTATTAATTTTACCTTTTTTAGATATTTCTGAATAACTTTTAGTGAGCTATCTGTCGATTTATCATCTATAAATATTATTTCTAACTTTTTATATGTTTGATTGATTACTGAACTAACACATTTATCGATATATTTTGCATTGTTATAATTTGCAATTAATACAGTCGCTTCTAATTTAATATTTTTTATTTTCATATATGTATTCAAATGTTTTTCTTAAATTCATCTTTAATTTTATGGATAGGTAGAAATTATTTTTATTCAAAAAGTTTTTAATTTCTCGATATGTATAGTTTTTCTTAATCATTAGATCGTAATGGTGTTCAAAATATATATATTTAATTTTTTTTAAATGGTCCTGACTAAGCCCCTTGAGAATATTAAGCTCATAACCTTCTGTATCAATTTTTAAAATATCGATTTTATCAAAATCATTCACTTCTCTAAAATAACTTAGTGGGTATATCTTTATTTCTAATTTATTTTGTAAATTATTTTTATTAAAATTAAGAAATGACAATATTTTTTCTTTTCTTTTATAGTATTGTGTATCTTTGTTTATTGGATTAAATGTGGAGGACGATGTCTCATTAAAAATAATTAAATTTTTAGTCTCTTCTTTATCACCTATTCCACATCTTATTAAATTCACTTTGTCATATTGTTTATGATCTTTTAGTGTTTTTTCTAATTGTTTACAGATTGCCGGATTTGCCTCAAAAGCTAAAATTTTATTAATATTAAAATTTTTTAAAAATAAGCTTATTGTTTCTCCTTTATGAGCTCCAATATCAATTATATTTAACAATTCTTTGTTAAATTTAGCTTTAAAAAAATCTATTATTTTTTTTTTTTTTTGTGAATCGATTATATTAATAAATAACGATAAAATTTTTATAAATATTCTATTTATCATCTCTAGCTATAACTTTAAAACCGTTCCAATATTTTATTTTTAATGAATGTCTATGTGTGCACGGTGTAGGGGCACCCCAACATGACCCGCTTATAGTTTTGTAAATTTTAAAATTATTTATTTGGTCCATTACTTTTACTGGGGCTGCCTTAACATTAAAAAATGGTGATTTTAATAAATTATAATTATAATTTTTTACCTCAAAATTGATGCGTGCAATATTTCTCACGTTGTAAATTACTAAAGTTAATATAATTAAAGAAATTGAAGTAATGTATAATTTTTTTTGTGATATTACATATGTTTCAATTTTTCTACTTGTATAAATAAAAATTGGTAAAGCAAATAATACATATCCACCATATCTCATTGATGGGTGAACAAGAAACCATTCTAAAAAAAAGATTGTTAAAATTGAGTTTATTAAGAAAATCTTTTTTAAATTTATATTTTTTTTTAAACTTCCTTTAAACAATATTAAATTAATAAGGGCTATAAAAATAATACCTAATAATGTGTCTGATACCTTATTAAAGAAATGTCTATCTATCCAATTTTCAACCCAAACAAAATTTTTCACATAATCTTCTCTTTTAATTTCTGAACGATACCCAGGGCCACCTCCTGCCTTAGCCCACCACTCATAATGAATTTTCATATACTTTACTTCTTCTTTTGGAACTGACCAATCAAATTTTTTTGTTATGCATGTTTTTTCCTCTGGATACAATAAACACCCAGTACTAAAAAAATTAACAACAAGATTCATCATGAAGCCAAAAATTAATACTGTAATTATTTTAAAATTTTTTCTTATAAAATAGTCTTTATAATAACTATCTTTATAAAAAATAATTAAGACAATAACCGAATATATTATAAATAATGCTTTTGTAGTTATGGCTAGTAGAATTGCTACTAATAAAAAATTAAACAAAATATTTTTTTGTTTTTTTGTTTTTTTTAAAAAAAATATCTCAAAAAAAATAATGAAAACTAAGAATAATAAAATTTGTCCTGATCGATCTGTTCCATGCTCTGATATCCTATAAAAGGCAACGTTTACAAATATAAAGTTTAATAGTGAAAAAAAATAGACAATGTTAATTTGTTTTTTTTTGAATTTATTAAATATTTTTGTTAAAATTATATAGTTGAAATATATTAATATAAAAAAAGGCCCTGAATGAAATAAATAAAATTTAATAAATGGCAGGTATAATGTTGAGTGATAATAAAAAAGTGAAGACATTGTTCTAAAACCATGTCCTAGTGCTCCAGTTCCTATTATAAAGCTATTTTGGGATAAATTTAATGCGTATGTTAAATGATAATATCCAAAATCATCGTGATTTTTATATAGATAAATTCCTGACCCAAAAACTAAAAAGATTAAAGCTAATCTTTTTAGTTCAATCATATTTTTGTTCTTTTTAATAAAAAAATTTACAAAGAATGCAAGTAGTCCTATTAAATGTAATATTGAATTATGTATGTAATTATGTGGTGATACGATAGATGATAAAATGGATATAAAAATAACAAAGAAAAATCCAATTATTCCTAAATAACCATAATTAAGTGATTTTAGATCTTTATCAATAAGGGCTGCAAATAAGTAACCATAGCCAATATTAGACAATAAAAAGATAATCAAATATACTATAAAAATTATATGATTTAACATTGATTATTATTTTAATTATTTATAGTTAATGTATACACTTTTTCGTGAAATCTTTTAATTATAATAATAGTATTTTAAATACCTGAGAAGATCTTTGACAATAAATTTCATATATAAATAAACATCAGAAATAAATATTATTTAAATAAATTGGAAATAAATGGATATGAATAAATTAACTTTAGTAATACCTGCAAAATATGAAAGTGAATCTTTGCCAGATGTCTTACAGGAATTAAAAGAGTATAATTTAAATATTATTGTTATTTTGGAAAAAGAAGACCGTCAAACAATTGACTCTATTGTAAATTTTGATTGTAATATTTTATATCAAGTTAATAAAGGTTACGGTGATGCTTTAATCCAGGGTATTAACAATGTTACCACTGAGTATTTTTGTATTTTTAATGCTGATGGCTCTTTTGATCCTAAGGAGTTAAAAACAATGTATAATTGTATTGAAAAAGAAGATGTTGATCTAGTTTTTGGATCAAGATATATGTCTGGCGCAAGTAGTGAGGATGATACAATTGTAACATTTGTTGGTAATAAAATTTTTACTTTAATTGGCAAAATTTTCTTTCATCTACCAATTTCAGATATACTTTATACATATGTTTTGGGGGATACTAAAAAAACACAATCAATTAATTTAAAAGAGAAAAGTTTTCCCTTTTGTGTGGAATTACCAATTTTAGCCAAAAAAAACAAAAATATTATAATTTCTTTACCGTCACATGAAAGACGAAGAATAGCCGGGACAAAAAAAGTAAATGCATTTAGAGATGGCCTTCATATTTTAACAACCATGTTTAAGCTTTTTTTTAAATAAAATAATTTCTATTTAATTCTATATCTAAAAAAAAGTAATCTTGAGTAGAAAAAATAATAAATAATCATATTTAAAAGTATTAAAAATATATGAAGTTTTGTGTTATTTGCATGACTGCTCGCAAATACAAAAATCATTATATTATAAAATAGAATTAAAAAGCTAGATAAATTATTAGAATAGAGACTGCTGTTTAAAAATTTTTTTTTTATGTAGTAAAATAATAATTGATGTAAATGTTTTGTGTCAGGAAATGTTGGTGACTTTTTAAATTTAAATTTTCTTATTATAGAAAATAAATTTTCAAAACATGGATACCAAAGCAATAAAACAATAAAAAACGGTGAAATAGTTTGATTGACTTGATAAATTGTAATTAGAAAAATACTGACAATAAAACCTAATAAGTATGCACCACTATCTCCAATATATAATTGATCAAAAATATTAAAAAAGAATAGACAGAATATTAAATAAATAAAATAAATAAAAATATTTTCATCTATGCTTAGATTGTTAATCAAATCTAATTTGAATATTATGATTAATATTGTTCCGTAATACCCTAGAACCAAGCCATTCAATCCATCTATAAAATTAGATCCATTGATGACAATCAACAAGCAAAAGGTTGTAAAAAGATAACTTAATAGGCTGTTATCTAATATTAGATCCAAAAGATAAATTCTTGTTGAACCTATATGTAATTTTGAAAAATATACAAATAAAAAAATAAATATACTTTGTAAAAAAAGCCTAAGTTTTGGTGAAGATATTAAATTAAGATCGGATGATAAACCTAAAAAAAAAATTAAAAAAATAGATATGTTTAGAACAGTAAAATTATCTATAAAGATAAGAATATAAAAAAAAGATAAAAAGATTCCTCCAGACAAAGGAATAATTTTTTTTCCTATAAATGTTTGATGACTTTCGCCTGAATAATTTGAAATAAGAGTATGTTTTTTTAATTGCTGGTTAACTATAAAGATAAATATTGGAATTAAAGATAATAAGAAATATTCCATTTTATTTTCTTAAAAAGTTAAAACTTAAACAAAGCAAATAATAAATAGACTTAAAAAAATTAAATTTCATATACTTATGATAGACTTTATATCCATCCATTAATTTTTGTAAAACTGAGGCTGAAAGAGAATTATTCGATTTTCTCCATGTAGTTAACATCTCATCTATTCCAATAATACTTATATTTTTTTTAAGTAAATATAGCCAGAAAACAAAATCTTCTTTTGTTTTCAAATCAGGAAATTCAAATTTATTTATAAAAATTTTTTTATTAAGTATAACTGTTGAAAGTCCAATATCACACGATTTTAAAAGATCATTCACACTGTAAAAATTTCTAGCTAGTCTTTTTCCAATAATTTTATCTTTATGATCTATTATTTCATAAGATGTATGACTTGCTAATAAATTATTATTTATCATATAATCAATTTGATTCATTATTTTATCTTTTTTCCAAATATCATCTGAATCAATGAAGGCTATAAAATTTCCTTTAGATGCATTTATACCAATATTTCTCGACTTTCCAGCACCAAAATTTTTTAAGTTTACAATTATAGATATTCTTGGGTCTAAGGTGCTTATTTCATTAATATAACTTAAGTCATCAGTGTTTGGATCGTCATAGATTATAATTATTTCTAAGTTCTTATAAGTTTGCTTTAATACTGAAAATATTGTTTCTTTTATAAAAAATTTTTTTTTATAAAAAGGAATAATAACACTAACTAAATTCATAAATATAAATATATTTAAGTTATTTACATCTAAATGAAACAAAAAAAACTTATAATTTTTATGCCATCCATTGAGGGCGGTGGTGTGGAAAAAAATCTTTTTCTCATTTCAGGCTACCTATCAAATAAAATTAATGAAGTTTGTCTGATAACCGCTTCTAAGAAATACAAAAAAAAATTTAATAAAAAAATTAAATTAATTTTACCCAAATTTAACTTTTGGGATAAATTAAGTCGAAAAATGAAATATTTTATTTGCCTTATTTTGCTATTTGAACAAATTATAAAAGATAGAAATATAACAATTTTATGTTTTCAGGCCAACATCTACTGCATAATATTATGTAAAGTTTTTAACAAAAAAATAATTGTTAGGTCTAATTCTTCACCATCTGGGTGGTCAAATAATTTTTTAAAGAATATTATATTTAAACTTGTATTAAAAAGAGCAGATCTAGTGCTGGTTAATAGTATTGAATTTAAAAAACAATTAAAAGATAAATTTAATGTTAATGCTGAATGCATATATAATCCATTGAACAAAAAAGAAATCATTAAAAAATCTAAAACAAAATCTTTAAAAATCTTTAGAAATAAAAATAAATTAAAAATTATCAATGTTGGTAGATTTGTTGATCAAAAAGATCAACTAACAATGCTAAGGGCCTTAAATTTACTTTCAAAAAAAATTGATTTCGAGGCTGTATTAGTTGGAAGTGGTACTTTAAAAAATTCTTTAATTAATTATGTAAAAAAAAATAAGATTAATGATAAAATAAAATTTATAAATTTTTGTACAAATCCATATCCATTAATAAAACAATCAGACTTATTAATCTTAAGTTCAAAATATGAGGGTTTGCCGAATGTGCTCTTGGAAGCTCTAGCTCTAAAAAAATTCATTATATCTAGTGACTGTCCTACAGGTCCTAAAGAAATTTTATTAAAAGGAAAAGGAGGTTTATTATTTAAAGTTGGCAACTATTCTGAATTAGAAAAAAAAATATCTTACTATTTGAAAAATAAAAAAATTTGTAAATCAATGTTGAATAATGCTCTCAATAAATTGGATAGATTTGACTATAATAAAAATTTAAAGAAATATTTATTTAATGTTGAAAAATTTATATAAAAATACTTTTATTTAAAAATTTTTTCGAGTTCAGTAAAGTGTCTAAATCTTGAGTATTTCATTGTACTTTTTTTTACTTCATATTTATGCTTTTTTTTATTGTCTATATTCAAATATTTTTTTAAACTTTTTTCCAACTCTCCAAATTTATTATTTTGAAAAAGTATTCCATTTTTACCATTCTCTAAAAATTCACTTGGGCCATTTGGACAGTTGCTAGATATTATAAATAGGTTTGAAAGTGCTGCTTCAACCATAACAAATCCTACCTCCTCCCACAAAGAACTTAAAATAAATATTTCACCTTTTTTAAAAAATTTATAAACATTTTTAACATGTCCAATTAAAAAAACTTTTTCTTCTAAATTTTTATCTTTAATTTTTTTTTCAAGTATTATTTTTTCCTCCCCATCTCCTAAAATTAATAAGACAAAATCTTTGTTTGTTTTTGAAAATGAGCAAAATTCGTCTATCAAATAACTAAAATTTTTTTGTTTTGTTAACCTTCCAGCTGAAAATATTATTTTTTTATTTTCAAATCTTTTAAAATCATAAATCTTTTCCTTTGATTGATTCCTAAATATATTCATATCGATTATAGCATCAGGTAAAAAGTTTAATTTACTCTCTTCAAATAAATTCATATTTTTAAGTTTTGATTTTAATTCTAACGTTGGACAGGTAACTATAAATATTTTTTTTGATATAAACTTCCAAAAATTTTTTCTTACAAAATTTAATTTCGGCATTCCTGATATTCTTAAAATAAATTTAGTATTAGATTTAAATAAACACATAATTGTTAATGGCAGAGATGTTATTAGGTGAGAGATAAAATAATCAGGCTTTAATCTTTTAATTATTTTTAATAATGGCATGAAACAAGCAAAATAAATTATAAGATATGAAATTCTACTTTGAATTAACCCTTTCTTTGGAAGATACTTATAAAACTTATAATTAAAATCTATAATTTTTATACCATTTTGTTTTAAAAAATCTGAATGTTCATCCCATTCTCCAAATGCATTGATTAATGTAACATCGTATTTATCCTTACCAAATTTCATTGCAGATATTGCAGAATTTATGGTCGACTTTACAGTCCCAACAGGATTTAGGCATGGGGACCAATAAAAAATTTTCTTTTTCATATACTATAAACACTCTACTTGAATAATTAATTAAATTAAAGAATTTGAACTTAGGTTATTTTAATAACTATAAAAATTTTATAAATCAATTTTTTTGTATTTAATTTTACTTAATTATTTTTTTAAAATGTTTAAAGAATTTATATATAGCAATTACGATTATATTTAATATATTCTGATTGTTATCGTATCTTATCCTTAACTCCTCTAAAAATGATTTTCTATAGGAAATTGTACTTGAAAAACCTCCTCTCCTAAAAATTCCAACTATCTCATTTTTTTTTGTTGCAATACCACTCATTTTTTTTTTAACAATCATTCTATAAAAATAATCATAATCAGCATGGTATTTATATTTTAGATTATATAGCCCTATTTTTTTAGCTGATTTTCGCTTGATATAAAAACCTGTTGAATGACTTGAATAAAAACCCCAGCTATATTTAATTTTTTCTGGCCTATACCCGTACAACACACCCCAATGTTTTTTTACACTTCCAAAAATAAAATCAATTTTGGGATTTTGATCAATATACTTTTTTACAATACTCAAAGCATTTTTTTTTAAGATATCATCGGAGTTTACTATGCATATGAAGCTGCCTTTTGCTAACCTTATGCCTTTATTAAATGCATCATATATTCCCCTGTCTCTTTCACTTATAAAATAATTAATCTTATTTTTATATTTTTTAATTATCTGTAGACTATTATCTTTGGACCCCCCATCAATTATTATGTACTCAAAACCTTTGTACTTTTGACCAATAACACTTTTAATTGTTTTCTCTAAATATTTATCACTATTTAGAACAACTGTAATAATAGAAAAAAGTGGTTGTTTTTTTTTTATGTTTATAAAATTTTTATTTTTTTTCATTATAGATAATATTTCTTAAATATATTTAAAAACTTTTATAACAAATATTCTATTTTAATTTTTTTAACAATAAAGACTGTTCATAAATAATTATATTTGATTAGTGCAAAAAATTTAACTTTTATTTATTAATCAATTACCGACTTATATGTCTTAAAATAAGATTCTGGGGTACCACAAAAGTCTACATTTCCATTTTTGAGTGAAATTACCTCATCACAGTTTTTAATAACACTTCTTCTGTGAGCAACAATGATTAATATTTTATTTTTTTTTATATCATGTAAATTTTTTAATATTTGTGACTCGGTATTAATATCAAGAGCACTGGTAGCTTCATCTAGTCCAAGAAAAGGTTTCTCATTATATAGCGCTCTAGCAATTCCGACTCTTTGTCTCTGACCACCTGAAATTTTTATACCTCTGTCACCTACATTAAAATCACCATTTTTATTTAGTTCATTATTAACAACATCTAAACACGATAAGCTAATTGCTTTAGAGAAATTTTCTTTTGAAATTTCATCATTATTTTCTGCAAAGCATATATTGTTCTTAAGTGTATCGTTGATTAAAAATGTTTCTTGAGGAACATATGAAACTTGTTCAAACCAAGACTCATCATTTTGTATTAATTCAATATTGTCATTTATAAATATTTTTCCACTTGTGGGTGTCAAAAGTCCCATAATAATATCCATTAATGTTGATTTTCCACATCCAGTTTCTCCAACAAAGCAATAAATTTTATTTTTTTCAAACTTTAAATTTATAGCCCTGAGGATACAGTCGTGATTACTTTGATATTTAAAATCTAAATCTTTTATTACAATATTTTTTAAAATAAAATTTTTATCATTTATCATAGAGTAATTTTTTTCTACATTTATTAAGTCTTTATTTTTTTTTTTATTTAATTCCAAATTATTTATTATCGTTTCTACAATTGGACCTAAAAACCTTAATGTAGATATAGTAACTGTAATGTTTGAAAAGATAGAAATTAATCTGACAGCGCTTACTGTTAAAAAAATTAAATAAGGTAAAAAATTTTTAATATCTTCTAAATTTTGAAAAGAAAAAAATATAAAAATAACTATTAAAAAAATAAACATTGTTTCTAATAATAATCTTGGAATTTTTTGTATCATTTCATATGATATTTGCACATTAGCTATTTTTTTTGCATATCCTTTAAATTGTAGATTAAAAAAATCTTTTTTTGTAAAAAGTATTATTGATTTAATACCATTAGAAACTGCTTGAACTATTTTGATTTGTGATCCTGCTAAAAATCTTAATAAATTCCCATATTTTTTTAATTTAGGTGCTGTTACTTTTTGAAAAATAAATCCTAAAGATATTGAAAATACTATTACAAAAGCTGTAGTTTGAAAATTAGCAAACAATAAAGCTCCAATTAAAAATGATGAAATAATTAAATCTTTAAATAAACCCATTAATGCAAAAATATAAAGTGTAATATTTTTTGACTGTGTAAGTATATCGTTCTGAACTTTTTCTGAGTTTAGGTTTAAATGAACTGAATATGGATAATTCATGTGTTTTTGAAACATGATTGTCGAATTACTCACCATTAAATCAAGAGAAATTCTTTTTTCAAAATAATAATAGGAATAAATAATTAAATTTTTTAATAAAGTTACAAAAAATACTACAAAAGCTAAATTTTTTAATAAGCTAATTCTATCAAATTCTAAGAGCCTCTCTTGTAATGAAATTATTGGTATTAATTTTATTGAATTTTCAAAATCAACAAAAGATAAAACTAAGCCTGATAATGCTGATACACTTATAATCTCTAAAAATGGAATAGTTAATGAATATAAAAAGAAATAAGTTATTTTTTTTTTTTGGACTTTGTTCAAAAAAAACTTATTAATTGACTTAATTAATCTGATCATTTTCTGACTGTAATATTTTTTTTAATATTTAAACTCTTAATTTTTGACATGCTTCCTAAATATAAATTAATAACATCGTCTATTAACGGTATATGACTTTCAATGGAAGCATACAAACTACCACTAATTCTAGGATTAAGTTCAATCAAAACTGGTAGATTATCTTTATTCATCATTATATCACAGTCATAAAGCCAGGATAAATTAAATGCTTTAACAATTTTTTTTGAGTAATTAATAAACTCTGTTTGATTAGACTCAATTATACAACCTCTAATACCTTGTGATCCCAGTCTTTTCCTAACAACAGTTTTTAAAGTTTTGCCCTTCCAGCACAGAAGGTCTAAGTCGTATGCGGGTTCGTATAATCTTTCCATTGTGATTAGTGGGAATAATTTTTTATATTTTTTAATATAATTTTTTGAAAAATTTTTTTCATTCATATGGAGCTCCTTACCAAAATTTTTTTTAATTATATTTTTTATATTTTTTCTAATCACTGTAACATTTCTTCCACCTCTAGAAGATACGGGTTTAACAACTATTTCTTTATTTCTAACTTTTAAATTAGAAATATGTTTATTAAGTTCTGCATAGTTTTTGGATTCAAACCATATAGCACTTCGAATACCGTGTTTATTTAAAGTCTGATAAGTTAATTTTTTATCAGTGAATTTTTTTAAATATTTAAAGTCAATACCGCATACTGTACAATTATATTTTTCTATTTTATTTTTAAATTTTGAAAAAAAAATTGCTTCTTCATCAGATCCTGCGATAATTAAATTGATTTGATTATCTTTAATTATTTTTATAATTTTTTTATAATAGGTTTTGTCAATTACCTTAGGAATGTAAAAAATATTTTTATATTTATTTTTTTTTATATCACAACCATAAATATTTAAATTCTTAAAACTGCTATTTTTTTTTATACTTTTTATTAATCTAGTTCCATTATTGTTTCCAGAACTGGTGATTAAAATATTAATTATCATTATCAAACTACTTAATATTTAAAAAAGATTTTTTTAGTATTATATCTTTTTTTAAATTAAATTTTGACTTTTTATTTAAAAATAAATAAAAGTCTTTTGGATCTAGTCCATTATTATTCTTATTTGTTCTTTTAAAGCTTATGTTTTGCAAACTAAATAATTCACCTTTTTGAATATTATTTTTTGTAAACAAATACCTTCTGGATGACTTTCTTGTAGATGATAGTGATTTGGGTAAATAAAAATTTTTATTTCCAAGCATTTTTTCAACTTCTCTTATCTTTTTTACCATTAATTTAAAATCATTATATTCAAGTGAAATTTTGTGATCTAATCCTTTTTTTTTTGAGTTAAATGTAAAATGTTTTTCAATAATCTTTGCACCTAAAGAAACTGCTACAACTGGTGCCGTAATCCCAATAGTGTGATCTGAATAACCAATGGTACTCTGAAAAATTATTTTAAGATCACTTAATGATTTTAAATTTAAATTTTCTAACTTGGCGGGGTATTCTGATGTACATTTTAATATTGCATATTTTTTAAATCTTATTTTGTTTAAATATCTTTTTAATTCAACTAAATCCTTTTTATTCGCCATTCCTGTTGATATTATTAACGGTATATTCATTTTGGCCGCCATTTTAATCAGCGGATAATGATTCATCAAACCTGAAGAGATTTTTATAATCGGAACACCTATTTTCTTTAATCTTTCAAGACTATTGAAATCTCCAGGTGTTGAAAAAAATAAAATTTTATTTATTTTTGAATATTTTTTAATTTCTATAAGTTGACTATCTGAAAAATTCTTTGCTTTAAAAGCTTTATATGCCTGTGTACTTTTTGTATAACTCTCTTCTTCGTTAACTGTTTGTATTTTTACAGCATTGGCACCAGCTTTAGCGGCTAACTTGATTAATTTTTTACATTTTACGAGGCTACCTTCGTGGTTTACACCGATTTCAGCTATAATGAAAACTTTACTTAAATTATTTATATTGAACTTAACCATAATAATTTTATTTATTCTTAATATCAAAAAAAATGTTCTTTTTTAGGATAGCTTTAGAATGATAAATTTCATCTATTTTTTTAAGCAAACTATTAATATTCTTAAAAAGATTTGTTTTAAAGTTTTTAATTAATTTTTTAACTTCTTTTTTGCTTAACTGATTTGAAAGTTTAGTGGGTATATAAAGAATTCTTATTGTTGCCACCTTTATATTTAAACTTTTTAATTCATTGTTTGCAACTTTGCTAAACGTTTCGATCCCAGCTTTAGATGCTGCATATGTTGAGCTTCCAATTTGATTCAGTTCTACTGCAACAGATGAAAAAAAAACTATTAAACCACTTTTATTTCTAATCATTATTTTAGAAATCATATTTGAAATCATGATCGGCGTGGTTAGATTTGTTTTGATTGTATCTTCTATTGTTTCTAAATTATCTAATGAATGTAATTTTCTTACAAATTGTGCAGCGTTTGAAATAAAAAGATCTATCTTGTTATTTGATTGTTTTTCAATTTTTTTAATCCAATTTTTAATTTCTTTTTTATTTCTTAAGTCGACCCTTGAATGAAAATAATTTTTTTCTATTATTTTTCTTTTACCTCTAGAGCATCCCCACACTTTATTACCATTTTTTAAAAATTTCTGAGTTAGGGCTAAACCAATCCCTGAACTTGTCCCAGTAATTATAATATTTAAACTTTTAATCAAATTTATATATGCCCCCACATAGTGAGTAACCAACACCAAATCCCATTATTAAAATTGGCTTGTTCTTAGTAATCTTATTTTTTGACCTAATTAACGCAATTGGAATAGAAGAAGAAACTGTATTTCCATAATCTTTAATATCAAATAAAAATTTTTCTTCTGGGATTTTTAATTTATCTTTAACAACACTGAGCACAACTTTACTTGCTTGGTGGTATACAAACAAACTTATATCTTCAATTCTTAATTTTGCTTTTTTTAACAAGATATATGTAGCTTGAGGAACTTTTTCAGCAGTAAATGTAAAAACATTTGCACCATGCATAAATAATTTTTTTTTATCATTTAACATTAAATTTTTTGCACCCGAGCCATCTGTTAAAAAATAACTTGATAACAAACTGGGTGTATTACTTTTACTAAAAAATATCGCTGCAGCAGCATCACTAAATAAAGGATAACAATTCTTATTTTTCTTATCTATATATTTTGTGTAAGTTTCCGAAGAAACAATTAAGCAGTTTTTTAATTGTTTTGTTTTTATTAAATTTGAAGCGACAGAAAGTGCGTATGGAAAGCCTGAGCACCCCTGAATGATATCTAACACAAAGCACTCTTCATCTAACCCCAACTCCCTATGGAGTATAGACCCACTAGATGGTATTAGACTATGAGGGGACTGTGTAATAAAAATCAATCCACTAACTTTTTCTTTAATACCCTTAAGAGTTTTTTTGGCTGCTTTTATACTGAGTGTTAATGTTGTTTCTTCTTTTGATGTTCTATAAATGTATTTTATTCCAGTTTTGTTATAGATATTTTTAAAATCTAATCCTTGTGACTCAATTTGTTTTGATAAATCTACTTTATTTTTTCCAAAGCAGTAATTTCCACTAATCATCAAAAACTAATTTTTTAGATTTTAAAGCCCTATAAAGTTTTTTATATGTGGTTGCTTCTGAAATTTGTTTAATTGATGTTATTTTATTTGGATTTTTTTTCTCTAATTCTATTAAAATAGTTAAATGACCAAGAGAATCCCATGTTAGATCTTCAATACTTTTCTTCTTCTTTAAACCCAAACATTTCAACACTAAAATATTTAGATCTTTTCTCTTCATTTAGGTTTCCCTTAATTTAATTTTTTGAATACAGCTTGAGTGATTTAATCGTGCATTGGATTTATATACTCGCCATCTTTTTCTCTTTGCCAAGCATGTTTATATACTCCAAATTCTTCATTATAAATTTTTGTATATTCTTTAAGTGTTTCTTTGCCTAGCCAATTTATATCACTTCTTTCTTCAAACTTTGAACCAATTCCTCTTTCTGACCATTCCTTCAATGTGGTTGGTGGTTTATATCCTAGTTTAACAGCTTCTTTAAACATGACGGTTGCAGGAAGCGGTAAGAAAATACAATTTTGCAATAGTATATTTGGATTAATTTTTTTTAATTGTCTCATTAGATCGAGTGATTCTTTAAGGTCAGCTACGTTCTCACCTGGCATTGCAAACATAAATGATGCATACATTTCCACCCCCATATCTCTTAATACTTCTGCACTTCTAAGGTAATCTTCTCTTTTCACTTTTTTTATCATTAAATCAAGCATTCTTTGAGATCCACTCTCTACACCAAACATTACAGATGTTAAGCCAGATTTTTTCATAAATTTAAATTGCTCTGGAGTATATTGCCTATGAAATGTGCCTCTCGCTTGTCCTTTCCATTTTTTATTACCAATATCATTTATTAATTCAGCGCAGTCCATAACTACACTTGCTTTTAAAAAAAAGGTAGGATCTCTAAATACAAGATTTGTAAACTGTAAGTCTTCAAGTAAATATCTTATCTCTTTATGGTATTGGTGATGTAATTTATGAGATGTATTAAAGCTTCCTGTTGCACAAAATGTGCATTTAAATGGACATCCTCTTGTTTTAAAGTACGCAACTACATTATTTTTTGATCTATATTTTTCTACATCAATTAAATGATAGGCTGGTGAATCGTCATAATCAAACTTTGCTAAATTTGGAGTTCTAATTCCTATATTTTTTCCATTCCTTTTTGTTAAAACGCCACATAAATTAGAAGGAATTTCTTTTTTATCTACTATGCACTGAAGCAAAGTTGGAAAATTATATTCAGCAGGACCTATTACCACATAATCTCCATAACCTTCATCCAAAATTTCATCTGGCAAAGCTGATGCGTGGTGTCCACCCCAAATAACTGTAATTTTATTATTCATGTCCCTAGCAATATCACAAGCTTCCATTGCAGAATTAAGGTCTGGTCCTGACATGCTTGTTATACCAAGAGCAAATGCATCTTTTAATTCATTTGTTAAGTTTTTTTGCCACTCTCTATCAACTCTTGCATCAATAATTTTAACTTCAAAACCTGCTTTTTCCATGAAAGGTCCCAGGTAAATATAAGGAAATGGCATCCAATTATCCATTTCAAACTCCCCAAAATGAGGAAAGAAAAGTACAATTTTGCCTTTTATAGTTTTTGATAGTTCAGAAGACATTTCGAATTATTTATATTATTTTTTAATTTTTGTACAGGTTAAAATAGACGTATTACATACGATTCTATCGAATTTTCTAGAAAAATCTATGTAACCTTTAGACTTAATCTTATCTAAATACATATTGTATTTTTCCATATTTTTTGGCAAAAACCAGTCATTTGTACTTTGGATTTTAACTTTCTCAAAATTTTTTTTTGCTTCATCAATTATTCTATTTTTGTTTGATAAGCTAATTAATGGAAGTTGTAATGTACCATTTGAACTTAGAAATTTTTTACATTGATTTATTATTCTTAATGTTAATTTTGTGCCATCATTACCTGTTTGGCAAGGTACAAAACTATTAAACCATGGAGATTTTTTTGCTATAAGTCTAGAAATTCCAGAAACATCATTTATGATATAATCAAATTTCTTATTTCTCCACGGGGAAAATAAATTTCCTTTTTTAATTTCAGCTGTGAGTATATTATTTTTAAAGTTTCGCTCTGTAAGTCTACAGGCATAATCACTAGAGTCAGAGCAATAAAGTTTAACATTTTTTTTATTCTTTAATACACCTATCGCAATAATGCCTGAACCACACCCTAAATCTAAAACTTTTGAATTATTTTTAATTTTTTTTATTGCAATTTCAAAACTTAATTTAGAAGTAAGATTGGGTGTAAAAACTTTTTTATTTACTGAAATAATATTCATTACCTCATCAAAACTAACCATAATTAATTATTTCTCCAGGATTACCAAAAAAAGTTTTACCTTTAGGAATATTACGCATAATAGTAGAACCAAAAATAACAGTACTTGAATCTCCTATTTTCAAATTTTCAGCAAATAAAACACTTGCACCACAAAATACATTTTTACCAATGTTTGTATTGTTTAATATTGAAGTTCTTGATCCAAACAAGCTAAATGATTTAATTTTAACATTATGTGCAACAATACAAGAATATGTTAACATTGAAAAATCTTCAAGTTTTGTGCCTGAGCATATTGTGGTAAATGGGTATAAAATATTACCAAATCCCATTTTAACATTATCTTCTACTACAGCAGATGAGTGAATAAAGTTAGGGAAATGAGATTTTGATATTTTCATTTTTTTAAATATTTTTTCTCTAGTATTCTTATTGTTATAAGACCCTATCCCAAAAATAAATTTAGTATTCTTAAATTTTTTTACATTTTCTAGACCAATATAGATTGGAATACCTTTGTAGAACTTTTTAAAATATTTTTTATCATCATCAACTATTCCTACAACTTTGTAATTTATATTACTTTTATTATTCATAACTATTGGATAAATTTCATCAACTGAGTTACCAGCTCCAATAATAATTAATTTTTCTGTTTTCATTATTAACTTTTTATTTTTTCAATAATTCTACTAACACCCTTAGAATCTAATAAATTAAAGATTTTTGTTGGGACTACAAAATTATTTTTTATTAAATTTTGTTTTAAAAATTCTTTCATTTTCTTAAAATCATTTAACTTATTTGTATAGAGTTTTATAGCTTTTTTCTTATATAAAGCTTTTGAATTATTAACTTGGTTTTGAGATTGATTTAAAATCAGAGTTGGCAAGCCAAAAAAAAGACATTCCCAAATGAATGTACCACCACTTGAAATAGCTATATCACTATCCAATATATGGTTTTTCAAGCTTTTTTGATTATAATATACTTTCGTATTTTTCCTTTTTTTTGAAAATTCTTTTATCAATGAATAATTTTTATTGTCAATACCAACTATAATTTTTATTTTAAACTTTAAAAAAAAATTTTCATTTAATATTTTTAAGATTTTATATGTTAAGTTTGATTTATCTGAACCACCCATAAATATCAAAATTTTTTTTATCTGGTAGGGTTTTTTTACTTTTCTTTTTTTTTCCTCTGGTCTAAATTTAATAATACAGTACTTTAAACCGATGAATTTTAATGTATTTTTCTTTAATTTTTTGTCTAGAGTTTTACTTGTTGATAAATTTTGATTTAAATAAAAATCACAATCATGTCTACGGTTTAAGTCATCAATTACTAGTATTTTATCGACTGAAGATCTGATTTTTTTTTCCCATTTTATTCCTAATAAATAGGAGTCAATGACGAGTAAATTAATTTTGCCCTTAATCTTTTTTATTATATTTTTTGTGGCTTCATAATCTGTATTTTCATAATCAGATGTGGGTAATTTTTTTAATATGAAAAGTTTTATTTTATTTATTTTGATTAAATCTTTGAGCTTTTTATTTAAATTCTCACATATGAAATAAACTTTATCTTTATTATTTAGACTGCGAGCAACTTGTATACATCGATACAAATGGCCACTACCAACTTGACTTGAGGCATTTACTCTAAAAACAATATTCACTACTAATTTTTTTTAATGTGTCTTACTACTTGGAAGGCTTCTGCAGATTTAACCCCAATTGTTGCGCCTCTATAATATGCGAGACTTTCTACTGCCTTGATTGACCTAGCGTGTGGCCATTTTCTCATTTCATCTTTATACATAGATAAAAGTTTTATTTTATTTTTCAAAGATTTAGTAATTTCTTGATAATAGTTTGGTGTAAAGGCCAACTCTTTTTGTGCATCAGCCCAATTAGTGCTTGATGGAATCTCAAATGTTAAAATTTTTTCAACTGTTTGGCCTGGGTAAGGTCTACAAGCTGTAATGGTGGCATTATTTATTAATCTATGATCAATATTTAAATCTCCACCGTGATGCGTATAAATTACTTTAGGTTTAAATTTTATGATTATCTTTTCAATTTTTTTTACCAAATCTAATAGATCCACACTATCCAATCTGTTATCTGGAAGTCCAAGAAATTCAATAAAGTTTACTTTTAAGTTTTTAGCAACTTTATTTGATACTGAATGAAGCTTTTGTATTTCATTTTTTCTTTTTTTTATATTTCTTATGGTATCTCTCGAGGTAATTCCTTCTGCAGCAATTATTATTCCAACTTTATCTTTTCGCTTTATATGTTCTATTATTAAGCCACCACAACCTAATATCTCATCATCTGGATGTGCCGCAATTACCAAAACTTTTTCCATTAATTTAACCTCTGAAAACCTTTAACACTTATTTTTGTTTTTAAATACTTGTCAATATCAGATCCGTCTTCACAAGATTTTATCATCTTAAAAACCTCGTTTAAACTATTAAGATATTTATCAATAATATTATCATTATGTTGTGTGCAACAATAGACAGAATTTGATGCCAATATATTATTTTTGAGCATTTCTTGAGTAATTAAAGTTTTGTATATTTGATTATTTTCACTTTTAAAAGAAAAATTAGTTAAAGAAGGTATGCCATTTATTTGTATTTTTACATTATTATTTTTTGCTATTTGCTTCCATCCACTTTGAATTTTTTTTCCTATTGTTTTAATTTTTACCCAAGACTTTTCTTCTTTCATAACATCAATTGTTTTAAGTGCTGCCGTTGGTCCTATTCTTTCTGTCCAGAAGGTGCTGCTTATAAAGGTCTTTTGTGAATATTCCATGATTTCTTTTTTACCTAGAACTGCAGTAATTGCATACCCGTTGCCCATTGCTTTTCCAAATATAACCATATCTGGCTCTACACCAGTGCTCTTATAAAGAGCTCCATAAGATTGTCTAAAGCCAGTGGTGCATTCATCAAATATTAAAACTATTTTATTTTTATTTGCTAATTTTCTAACTCTTTTTAAAAAATTAACGTCTGGAATTGTATTTCTACAAACTTCCATTTTTATTACTCCAATATTATTGTTTTTTACAATTTGATTTAGTTGTTCAAATTTACCATAATTAAAGGGGAAGACTGTTTTTTTTAATTTTTTTGGTACACCCATTATACTTAAGCCCTTTAAAAGATGTGTATCTAGATCCTTTTCAGAATTTTTAATACCAGAGTTCAAATTTGCAGAAAGATACCAGTCATGCCAACCATGATAGCCACATATTGCTATATTGTCTCTTCCAGAAGCGGCCCTAGCAATCCTAATGGCAACTGAGTTAGCTTCTCCTCCAGTTCTTGCAAATTTTACCATTCCAAAAGTTGGGTGAATTTCAATTAACTTTTCTGCTAGCGCAACTTCCTCTGGACAGTTTAAAGTTGACATGTTTCCATTATTTATTGTTTTTTTAACAGCATTATCTACTTTTGAATTTCCATAGCCTAAAACATTTGTTCCAATTCCCATCAATGAAAAATCAATAAATTGATTTCCATCTAAATCTTTTATTTTACAACCTTTTGCTGACTTAAAATATGTGGGCCAATAATCAGGCAAAAATCTATCTGGATTCTTTGAGATAAGCATATTCCCACCAGGAATAATTTTTTTTGCACTGTTCCAAAGTTTTTGTCCTTTTTCAGTTTTTTTATTAAAATAAACACCATCCATTAAATCTCTTTGAAAAAGTTTTTTATGAATTTTTTTATTAAAAATTTCTTTTACAGAAAAGTAGATATTGGGATAAAAATATTTAAATATTTTTTTTACCTTTATATAGTCTTTATTAGAGTCAATTGATAATTTTAATCCATAATTATTTAAGAGCTGAACTCTTAATTTCTTTATTGTTCTAGAATTCTTCATAAATGGAGTCACATGCTCTTTATCAAATAAGGATTTTGCTTTTTTTGTAGCCAGTTCTAAAGTTTTAAAATTAAAAATCTCAACATCAAATCCATCTGCATGACTTGGTGGCAAGGCATTATTCAGATAATCTGGTTTTTTCTTTAAATATATATCAATCAATTTATCAATAGATTGTGGGTCAACTAATGGGCAGTCTGCAGTAATTCTAATTATGTCAGTTGCTTTAAATTTTATAGCTGTTTTATAAAATCTATCTAATACGTTTTTTTCACTTCCTCTAAAAATATTTGCTTTAAGTTTTTTAAGATGTTCGTAAAGTTTTTTATTTTTATTGTTGGCAGGTATAGAAAATACAACTTTATTATTTTTTTTTACTTGTTTTAATCGTCTTAAAATTAATTCTACTATTGTTTGTTTTCCTATCTTTTTTATAACTTTATTAGGGAATCTTTTTGAAGTTAATCTTGCTTGTACAATTATTATAATATTTTTGTTTTTCATTGATCTTAAAAAAATGTCTTTATTAAATTACATAACTGAATAATTTTTTTTTTATTAAGATCAAAAAAAATTGGAATACTAATAGATGTTTTTGAATATTTTTCAGAGACTGGAAATTGTCCATTTTTAAATCCTTTTTTTTTAAAAAAAGAATTTAAATGTAGTGGCATGTAATGTAAATTTACATAAAATTTTTTTTCTCTCAATCTATTAAAAATTTCTTTGTATTTATATTTACTTTTTTTTAAGTCAAACTGAATAACAAATAAATGATAACTTGATAAATTATTATTTTGTATTTTTTGAAATTTTATAGGTAAATCTTTAAAAAAAGACTTGTATTTATCCGCAATTTGATTTCTTTTTTTAATAAAGTTTTTTAATCTACTGACCTGACTTAAACCAAGAGCAGCAGCTATATCATTCATTCTATAATTAAATCCTGTATCAACCTGTTCATACTGCCATGGTTTATCTAGCTGACTTGATAAGTCTTTTTTTACTCCATTAGTCCTGTAAATTTTCATTTTTTCATACAATCTTTTGTTATTTGTCATTGCCATGCCACCTTCTCCAGTGGTAATTATTTTAACAGGGTGAAAACTAAAAACTGTTATATCAGACCATTTACAACTACCTACGGGTTCATTCGATTGTTTGGCTCCTAATGAATGGGATGCATCCTCTATAATTTTAAAATTATATTTTTTTGATAATTTCCATATTTTTTTTTGTTCTGTGGGTTGACCTGCAAAATGTACTGGTATTAAGATCTTGGGTAATTTTTTATTTTTTTTAGCTTTTATTAATTTTTTTTCTAAAGCGGATAATGATAAATTCCAAGTATCAGCATCTATATCAACAAAATCTATTTTAGCACCACAATTAATTGCACAATTAGCAGATGCTGCAAAAGTGTTTGGTACTGTCCAAACAATATCTTTAGGTTTTAAGTCTAATGCAATACATGCTAAATGTAATGAGCTCGATGCACTATTAGATGCTACACCATATTTTGCCCTAACTAATTTAGATAGTTTTCTTTCGAATTTTTCTACTATTGGTCCTTGAGTTAAAAAATTTGATTTTAATATTTTAACTACAGAGGAAATATCATTTTTATTTATACTTTGGCGACTATACGGGGTCATTTAAAAAAAATTTTTTATATTTAAATTCTTTATTTCATTAATTGAAAGAAAATTTTTATTTTTGTTTGAGCTATATTCAAAATTTTCACTAACTTTTTTTCCTTTTTCCTTCAATTTATTAATAAAAAAATTGTTTCTTTTATCAAAATTTTGTGGTGATGGAAATATTACATAATGATCTTTAAAATCTATTGTTTGATCAGCCATTTCATTTGGGCACATTAATTCATGTATTTTTTCACCAGGTCTAATTCCAACAATTTTAGTTTTTAATTTTGGTGCCATTGCTTTAGCTAAATCAGTTATTTTTACAGATGGGATTTTAGGAACAAATGTCTCTCCACCTGCCATTCTTTTAAAACTTTTAATAACAAAATCAACACTATGATCAAGTGTTATCCAAAATCTTGTCATTTTGATGTTAGTTATTGGTAAGAATTTTGTACCACTTTTTATTAAATTATCAAAATAAGGAACTACTGAGCCTCTTGAACCAAGGACATTTCCATATCTCACTACTGAAAAAGCCGTTCCTTTGACTCCTACTATATTGTTTGCAGCTATAAATATTTTATCTGAAGCAAGTTTTGTTGCACCATAAAGATTAATAGGATTTGCAGCCTTATCTGTAGAAAGAGCAATGACTTTTTTAACTTTTTGATGAATTGAAGCTTGAATTATATTTTCAGCTCCATAAATGTTTGTCTTAACAAATTCCATTGGATTATATTCTGCAGCAGGAACGTGTTTCAATGCTGCAGCATGAACAACATAATCAACACCATTCATTGCTATTTTTAATCTTTCAAGGTCTCTAATATCACCCAAAAAAAACCTTAAACTTGGATGCTTGGAAATTGGAAAAGTTTTTTGCATTAAAAATTGCTTGTATTCATCCCTAGAAAAAATAATGATTTTTTTAGGTTTGTAGCTTTTTAATAACTTTTTTAAAAACTCATGGCCAAATGAACCAGTTCCACCCGATATAAATATAACTTTATTATTAAACATATGAAGTAAGAGTTTTAGTCATAGTTTATATTTTTACAACCTAAATATTTGTATCAATAAATAAATTTCTAATTTTAAATAATTTGCTATACGTAATATTTTTTACTTCTCTACACGCCATGATCTAGGGTTATATAAATTACTTTGAAATAATGACCTAACATGAAATAATGTTTTGATATCAATAGTTTGATATAATTTGCAATTCACAATTTTTTTTAACTGCATGGGAGTTTCCACCCCTATAACAAATTTATCAATTTTTTTTAAATTATGCACATAAGATAAGCTTAATTTTAGTGGATCAATATTTTTATCTTTTAAATATTGATGATATAATTTGTGGGCATCAATAATTTTTTTTGAAATCCCTTTTGCTTTAATTTTATCATTAATCAATAAGCCCTGTAAAAAAATTGATCTAGCAATAATATTTTTTTTGATTAGATTTATATTTTCAAACCTTTGGTCAACTACACTAATTGGTACTTGAAAAACTGTTTTTTTCTTGATTTTATTTTTTATATTGAGATTTTTTTGATCATAAACTGAAATTCCCAAATTACTTATTTCAAAATTTTTTTTTATTGAATCAAAAAAATCAAAATTTTTACAATAAAATTGGATATTTTTTGTATCATGTAGGAATAATGTATTAATTTTACACCCAAGTAATTTAATAGATTTTTCTATATTATTTAAAATAAAAAATTTTTTTTTTTTCTGCTCAGCAAATGATGGGATTTTATTGTAAATAATTATTTTTTTTTTTAAACCATGTGCAGCAATAAATTCACCTAAAATTTTTTCAGAATTATATCCTGGGGCTGTATCAAAAGAATAAATTTTTTGATCAATTGCTGTTTCTAAAATTGTAAAACTTTTTTTTTTAGATTTTTTATCTAAAAAATTTGTAATACCATATGGACTATATAATTGAGCTGTACCAATTATTACACTATTTTTTTTTATTTTAATCAAATTTAAAATTCCTTAGTATGGATTGATAAAAAACATCATTCTCAACGCCGATTTTTTTCATATCTCTCACCAATGCCTTTGTAAAAAAAGGATTTGTATTTTTTGCAAGAAAACTTTTCTTAACTTTGAAATTTAAGTTGTCTACTTTATCTAAATAATACATGATTTTTTTTGCTCTTATCGTTTGTTTTTTTGTGAGTTTCTTTAAATCTACTATTTGATCTAAGATTTTAAAATACTCTTTTTGTGTTTTTGGCTCCATCGAAATATTAAGTCCTGAATAAGGTGAGCTCCCTGCTATTATGGAATACTTTCCTTTAACTGCAAATTCTAGGCCGATATTACCTTTTCCAGTAATTACGTGATCACAAAAATTTACGAGATCTGAAGTCCTAACAATATCAACCGAACAAAGCTTAATATTTAGCTTTTGATTATTAAGTTTATTTAGGGCGCTATTTGCTATTCCAATTTCTCCAAAAAGTTTAGAGGATGGATGAGGTCTCAGCAGCCACAAACAATCTTCCATATTTTTTAAAGAAATATATTCTAAAGTTTTAACAAGTTGGTCATAATAATCCCTAAATAAAAATTTAATTCCGTTCCCATGTGGCGCATCAGAAAATAAATGTGGTGCAATAAGAATTATTTTTTTATATTCTTTCTTAATTTTTAACTTTTTAAGAAATTGTTTTTTATTGTAAATTTTTTCAACTTTATTAGAGATTATAATATCTTTTTTTGCAGTATATCTGGTATCTACATTACCTTGAAATCTTTGTTTAATAAAACTATTTAATCGATTAATATCTTGCATTTTAAGTAAGTCATCAGTTTTGTTTTGGTAAAATAGATTATATTTTCCAAATTTAATTTTATTTTTATTCCAAGTCCACAATCCATAAAAGGATTTAGGTTCAATAACTTTTATCCTAGTTGCTAGTGAAGCTCTCAAGAGAAGCGTGTCATCGTTTGCATATGTCGATGTTGATATTACAGCATATTTAATGTTATATTCTTTAATTAAATCCAATATATTTAAAGTTTTAACAACAGTTCTAAAAAATACCCTTAATAAAAAAAAATCTAGTTTTGGGTTTCTGAATCTTAAGTCATACCTTACATAAGTGTCGTAAATTAGATCACCAATTTTAATTTTTTTTAAACTATATTGGTTAATTAAATATTCAAAAAAATTTTTTTTCAAGAAATACATAATCAAAAAATCTAATAAATAATAAAATCCTTTCAAGTAATTAAGATTAAATTTTATTTTTTTTAAAGAGAAAGTAGTTATGAATTTTTTTATGCCGAAGCTCCGAAAAAGATTAATATGATCTTTATTATTACAAGGTGACAGAACTATAGGTGCTAAATTAAATTTTTTTGCAATAGCAGCTGCTGTGACTACTGCTGAGGTAATACTTTCTGGTCTCTCACGATCAGTTATTACAATGTATTGATTTTTTTTTGACCACCACAAAGGTTTATTTTGCTCAACAAATTGCTGAAGATAACTTTTCATTTATAAAATTTTTAGCCTTTCAATTTAAATGATTTTAAGTGAAATACAAATTCAGATTTAAATGAAATGTATCTTTTTGCTGGAAAGACAATAATCAATAACTATCAATTTTTAGAAAATCTACTTTTGTAGAACAAAACATTATTTAATATTAAAGAAAATCAAAGGTTTTTTTATAAATTTAATTTGAAAAGAAATCAAAAAAAACCCCAACATTTTAATATGCTGGGGTTTATAAAATAACAATATCAAATATTTTTCTAATCACTTTTAAAATTTTTTTCAGTGCATAAATCAAGCCAATTGAGCTATTAGTACTGGTCAGCTACACGCATTACTGCGCTTCCACATCCAGCCTATCAACGTGGTGGTCTACCACGGCTCTATAGGAAGAACTAGTTTTGAGGTGAGTTTCCCGCTTAGATGCTTTCAGCAGTTATCTCTTCCATACTTAGCTACCCTGCACTGCAGCTGGCGCTACAACAGGTCCACCAGTGGTATGTTCAACCCGGTCCTCTCGTACTAGGGTCAACTCCTCTCAATTCTTCTACACGCATAGCAGATAGGGACCGAACTGTCTCACGACGTTCTGAACCCAGCTCACGTACCACTTTAATTGGCGAACAGCCAAACCCTTGGGACCTGCTCCAGCCCCAGGATGTGATGAGCCGACATCGAGGTGCCAAACACTGCCGTCGATATGAGCTCTTGGGCAGTATCAGCCTGTTATCCCCGGCGTACCTTTTATCCGTTGAGCGATGCCCCTTCCACTCAGAAGCACCGGATCACTATGACCGACTTTCGTCTCTGCTCGACTTGTCAGTCTCACAGTCAGGCAGGCTTATGCCATTGCACTCTACGAACGATTTCTGACCGTTCTGAGCCTACCTTCGCACGCCTCCGTTACTATTTGGGAGGCGACCGCCCCAGTCAAACTACCCACCATACAATGTCTCGATGCCGGATGACGGCTATCGGTTAGATGTCAAGAAAAACAAAAGAGGTATTTCACTGGTGACTCCACAAAAGCTGACGCTTTTGCTTCAAAGTCTCCCTCCTATACTAAATATGTTTTTCCTAACACCAATGTAAAGTTGCAGTAAAGGTGCACGGGGTCTTTCCGTCTAACTACGCGAACTCCGCATCTTCACGGAGAATTCAATTTCACTGAGTTGATGTTGGAGACAGCGGAGAAATCGTTACGCCATTCATGCAGGTCGGAACTTACCCGACAAGGAATTTCGCTACCTTAGGACCGTTATAGTTACGGCCGCCGTTTACTGGGGCTTCAGAAGTTAGCTTGCACCAACCGCATTAACCTTCCAGCACCGGGCAGGCGTCAGACCCTATACATCCACTTACGTGTTAGCAGAGCCCTGTGTTTTTGATAAACAGTCGCTTCTCCCTGGCTTGTGCCACCCTTTTATAGTTGCCTAAAAAAGGGTCTTCCTTATCCCGAAGTTACGGAAGCATTTTGCCGAGTTCCTTCAACATCATTCTCTCAAGCGCCTAAATATACTCTATTAATCTACCTGTGTCGGTTTCGGGTACGGTCTTAATGATGGAGCTATTTCTTGGGACCCCTTCGCGGCAAGTTCAATCCATTAAGAACTCACAACTTACGGAATCCGTCACTACCATCAGGTCAAGGAATATTAACCTTGTTTCCATCGACTACGGCTTTCGCCCTCGCCTTAGGTGCCGACTAACTCTACGCGGATTAACCTTGCATAGAAACCCTTAGATTTTCGGCGACGAAGTTTTTCACTTCGTTTATCGTTACTTATGTCAGCATTCGCACTTCTGATACCTCCAGGATCCCTCACGGGTATCCCTTCGCAGGCTTACAGAACGTTCCGCTACCCCTTACAAAGTTCGAAAACTTTGCAAAGCCACAGATTCGGTACATGATTTTAGCCCCGTTACATCTTCGGCGCAGAAACTCTATTAGACCGGTGAGCTGTTACGCTATCTTTAAAGGATGGCTGCTTCTAAGCCAACCTCCCGGCTGTTAAGGAATTTCCACATCCTTTCACACTTAATCATGATTTTGGGACCTTATCTGGTGGTCTGGGCTCTTTCCCTCTCGACCATGGACCTTAGCACCCACAGTCTGTCTGCCGAAGAACAATGTCTAGCATTCGGAGTTTTATTAGGTTTGGTAAGAATCTCTTCCCCCTAGCCCATTTAGTGCTCTACCTCTAAACATCTATTTATTCGACGCACTACCTAAATAGTTTTCGCGGAAAACCAGCTATCTACGAATTTGGTTGGCCTTTCACCCCTTACCACAAGTCATCCAAAGACTTTTCAACGTCAACTGGTTCGGTCCTCCGGTTGGTGTTACCCAACTTTCAACCTGCTCATGGTAAGCTCATTCGTTTTCGGGTCTAATTCATTAAACTAATCGCCCTATTAAGACTTGCTTTCGCTGCGCCTACACCTAGATGGCTTAAGCTTGCTTAATAAATTAAGTCACTGACCCATTATACAAAAGGTACGCCCTCACCCTAAAAAGGGCTCGGACTGATTGTAGGCATGCAGTTTCAGGTTCTATTTCACTCCCCTAATAGGGGTTCTTTTCACCTTTCCCTCACGGTACTAGTTCACTATCGGTCACTGAAGAGTATTTAGGCTTAGAGGGTGGTCCCCCTATATTCGAGCAGGATTTCTCGTGTCCCGCTTTACTCAAGAATTTTGTTAAACATTACTCATACGGGACTATCACCCTCTATGGTTAGCATTTCCAAACTATTCAGATTTTTTTAACAAAATTACTGGCCTGTTCCGCGTTCGCTCGCCACTACTAACGGAATCTCAATTGATTTCTTTTCCTCTGGTTACTTAGATGTTTCAGTTCTCCAGGTTGTCTCTTTAAACCTATGTATTCAGTTTAAAGTACCACATAAAGTGGTGGGTTTCCCCATTCGGAAATTTTCGGATCAAAGCTTACATACAGCTCCCCGAAACTTATCGCAGTATATCACGTCCTTCATCGGCTTTCAGTGCCAAGGCATTCACTACACGCCCTTAAACGCTTGATTTATGCACAGAAAAAAATTCTACTTAAAGAAGTTTAATCTGCGTTGTGATCAAATTTTTATTTTGAACATTAAATAATAACTTTTAATGTTCGGATATAGATATTGATATAAATTATTTTTATTTACAGTTTTTAATAACTAAATGCTTCCTGGTGGAGGATACAGGGATCGAACCTGCTACCTCCTGAATGCAAATCAGGCGCTCTCCCAGATGAGCTAATCCCCCATTTAAGTTATGGTGGGC
Organism: uncultured Candidatus Pelagibacter sp.; assembly: GCA_905618805.1. Taxonomy (GTDB): domain Bacteria; phylum Pseudomonadota; class Alphaproteobacteria; order Pelagibacterales; family Pelagibacteraceae; genus Pelagibacter. The sequence continues at coordinate 85,205 of CAJQSZ010000008.1, read as the reverse complement.
CGAGAAAGACTCGAACTTTCGACCCCACCCTTATCAAGGGTGTGCTCTAACCAACTGAGCTACCGGCCCTACAAGAAGGAAACATTACTTTAAGAAGAGAAATGAGGACGGTCAACATTACCGATGTATATTATTTAGAGTGAAATTTTTCTCTTTCACTCATCCTTAGAAAGGAGGTAATCCAGCCGCAGGTTCCCCTACGGCTACCTTGTTACGACTTCACCCCAGTCGCTGACTATACCGTGGTCAAGGGTTTAAAACCTTGCCTTAAGGTAGAACCAACTCCCATGGTGTGACGGGCGGTGTGTACAAGACCCGGGAACGCATTCACCGTGGCACGCTGATCCACGATTACTAGTAATTCCAGCTTCATGCACTCGAGTTGCAGAGTGCAATCCGAACTGAGGCATCTTTTCGGGATTTGCTTAACGTTGCCGTTTTGCTTCCTGTTGTAGATGCCATTGTAGCACGTGTGTAGCCCAACACGTAAGGGCCATGAGGACTTGACGTCATCCCCACCTTCCTCCAGCTTATCACTGGCAGTTCTTTCAGAGTGCCCAACTTAATGATGGCAACTAAAAGTGAGGGTTGCGCTCGTTGCGGGACTTAACCCAACATCTCACGACACGAGCTGACGACAGCCATGCAGCACCTGTGTTTCGTCCGGCCGAACCGAAAACTCTAATCTCTTAGAGTCGCGACGAACATGTCAAGTGTTGGTAAGGTTCTGCGCGTATCTTCGAATTAAACCACATGCTCCACTACTTGTGCGGGTCCCCGTCAATTCATTTGAGTTTTAACCTTGCGGTCGTACTCCCCAGGCGGTGTGTTTATCGGTTTCCCTGCGACACTGAAAATAAATTTCCAACGTCTAACACACATCGTTTACGGCATGGACTACGAGGGTATCTAATCCTCTTCGCTACCCATGCTTTCGTTCCTCAGTGTCAGTAATGATCCAGAAAGCTGCCTTCGCAATTGGTATTCTTTCTAATATCTACGAATTTCACCTCTACACTAGAAATTCTGCTTTCCTCTATCATACTCTAGCTGAAAAGTTTTGATGGCAGTTCCAGAGTTAAGCTCTGGGATTTCACCACCAACTTTTTCAACCACCTACGAACTCTTTAAGCCCAGTAATTCCGAACTACGCTAGGTCCCTTCGTATTACCGCGGCTGCTGGCACGAAGTTAGCCGGACCTTCTTATTCGGGTACAGTCATTTTCTTCCCCGACGAAAGAGCTTTACAACCCAAAGGCCTTCTTCACTCACGCGGCATCGCTGCATCAGAGTTTCCTCCATTGTGCAAGATTCCCCACTGCTGCCTCCCGTAGGAGTTTGGGCCGTGTCTCAGTCCCAATGTGGCTGATCATCCTCTCAAATCAGCTATTGATCATAGTCTTGGTAGGCCATTACCCTACCAACAAACTAATCAAGTGCGGGCTCATCCAATGGTGCATAAAGCTTTCTCCGTAAAGACTTATCCGGTATTAGCACAAGTTTCCTCGTGTTATTCCAGGCCAAAGGGTAGATACCCACATGTTACTCACCCGTCTGCCACTAAGTATTGCTACTTCGTTCGACTTGCATGTGTTAGGCGTGCCGCCAGCGTACGTTCTGAGCCATGATCAAACTCTCAAGTTAAAAAACGGCGCACACTAGCTTCATATATAAATTGTAAGAATACAATCCATACGATTTTGAAGTGTGTACGACAAATTTTGGTAACCTTAACCGTCCACACTTCTCTTCTTAAATTTTTACATTTTAAATAGCTAATTGGGTCAAAAAAAGCCCAATAATCCTCACTAATCTATTGAGTAAACAATAATTTTAACGAGAAAGTGTGCTGCTTATAAGCTAAAATAAAAGTAAATCAAGCCTTTAGCATTTAAATAAATGACTAAATATATCAATAAATACAGGGTTTATTTGATTTTTTCTAATTACTAAATTAATAACTTAAAATTCAAAATGATATTTAATTTCAAAAAAGCACAAAAATTAATAAAAAAAAACTTAGAAGTTTTATTCATTTTTTTTCTAACGATTATCACAATTACAAGCACTACATCTTATAACAATAGTAAGAAGCAAATTTATGAAAACTATAAGGATGTATTTAATAATGTTTATTTTCAAAAAACTATTGATCATATTTTTAACAGCTTAACTCCAAGATATAAAAGCATTAACCATAAAATTTCTAATGGTGAAACATTTAACAAAATATTAAATATGTATTCAATTGCAGACAATGAAATTTTAAAAATTAAAAAAGAATTAGTTTCAGATTACAATTTAAATAATCTTAAAACAGACCTTGATATAAAACTTACAATTGATGAATCAAATAATAGAAAAATTACTTTTTTTATGTTTCCAGTTTCTAGAACTGAAAAAATTCAGTTAATTAGAAACTTAGAGACCGATTTATTTGAAAAAAAAACAATTATAACAAACTTGAACAAAAGAATTGTTTTTAAAGAAGCAAAGATTTTAAAAAGTTTATATAAAACTGCTATTGACTTAAAAGTTCAACCAAACATAATTATTGAATTTGCTAGAATTTATGGGTTTCAAGTGGATTTTCAAAGAGATATTAGAAAAAATGATAATTTTCAAATTATGTATGAGGTTTTCGAAGATGATAATGGAAAAATATTTGAAACAGGAAATATAATTTTTGCAGATTTAAAGTTAAGTGGAGTCAATAACTCATTATATTATTTTGATAAACAGGGTAGTAAGGGGCACTATGATAAAAATGGTAAGAGTATTAAAAAAGCTTTAATGAAAACACCAATTAATGGTGCAAGACTTTCGTCTGCATTTGGAATGAGAAAGCACCCTATAGATGGATTTAATAAAATGCATAAAGGAACAGATTTTGCTGCGCCAACAGGCACACCTATTATGGCTTCAGGAAATGGTATCATTACAAAAGCTGGCTGGTGTGGTGGTGGTGGAAACTGTATTAAAATAAAACACAACTCTAGCTATGAAACAATTTATGCACATATGAAAAGTTTTGGTCGAGGCATAAAAAAAGGGCTTAGAGTTAAGCAAGCTCAAATTATTGGATATGTTGGGTCTACTGGAAATTCGACAGGTCCCCATTTACATTATGAGGTAGTTAAAAATGGTAAAAAAATTAATTCTCAACTATTAAAGCTTCCTTCGGGTAAAATATTACAGAGGCAAGAAAGAAAGTTATTTGAAGTTGAAAAAATTAAGCTAGATGTTTTAAAATCAGAATTAATTATTGGTTTAAATTAAATTGCAGCTGACTTCTTTTCTACCGTTTTCTTTTCAGCAGATTTTGTAGCTTTCTTAATTTCCAGCTCTGGAATTATTTTTTTTTCCTCCTCAGTTTTGACAACTTTAACCACTTCTTTTGTTTCATCAACTTCAGTTTTAATTGAATTTACTGGCTGAACAGATGATGAATTTACTCTAGCCATTCGAATGCTTTCTTGTTCATTCTGCACTCTTGTAAAATGATCAGCATGTTGAAAGTAGTTTTCAGACAAAACCCTATCTTCGTTTGCTATAGCTTCTCTGGCCATCTCATTGTACTTTTCAATTAGCTTTGAAGCATTATGATTATTTCTCCCTGGGGCACTTCTTCGAAAATTATCGTTATTAGAAAATTTTGATCCTTCGTTATTACTTCTAAATGGAGGCCTTCTATTATTATTACTTCTAAATGGGGGTCTTCTGTTATTGTTATTATTATTACTTCTAAATGTTACCATATTTTTATCTTTTAGTTTAAATTTTAGTGCTGATTATACAGCGGTCGTTATTTCCATAATCTTTTATGGCTTTATTTACGTAAAAACCCTCTTCTTTTAATATTTTTTTAACTTTATTTTTTTGATTAAATCCAATCTCTAAAATAAATTTACCATTTTTCTTAATCAAAATGCTTGCTTTACTAATAACTTTCCTGATTTTTGAAAACCCATCAAACCCACCACTTAAAGCTAACTTTGGTTCAAAGTTAACAACGTCTTTTTCCAAATATTTTAAATTAAACAATTTAATATAAGGAGGGTTTGAAACAATTAGATCATATTTCCCAATTTTAAAATTGTCAACACTAGAATGAAAAAACTTTACCCTATTCATTAAGTTGAGTTGTTTTGTATTGAATTTACTTACATTTATACTTTTTTTAGAGATATCTATTCCAGTTCCATAAAAATTAGGTCTCTCTTTTAGTATGGATAAAAGAATGCATCCAGATCCAGTTCCAATATCCAGAACTTGCAATTGCATATCTTTTGAATAGATTTTTAGAACTTGCTCTATTATCAATTCAGTATCAGGTCTTGGGATTAACACATCTTTATTGACAAAAAATTTATCTTTCCAAAAATTTTTATTATTTACTATATAGGCAATAGGCTCTTTTTTTTTTCTTCTATCAATTAAACTTTTAAATTTACTTAATTTTTCTGAATTCAAAACTTCTTTAGGATTTAAGATGATATATTTTTTATCTCTTTTAATTGAGTTAGATAATAATATCTCACCATCAAGTTGAGGGTTGGGTATTTTATTTTTTTTAAGTATGCTTATCCCTTCATCTAAAGTATCTTCTATATTCATTTTAATTAAGATTATTCAGTTTCTCTTCTTGTGCCTGTAGTGTTAAGCTCTCCACCATTTCATCAAAGGCTTCACCTTCTAAAAAAGCTTCAAGTTTGTGCAGTGTTAGGTTAATGCGATGGTCAGTTACTCTTCCTTGTGGAAAATTATATGTTCTAATTCTTTCAGAACGATCCCCAGTTCCTATTTTACTTTTCCTATCTTGTGATCTTTCACCATCTATCCTTGATCTTTCCAATTCATAAAGTCTTGATCTTAAAATCAACATTCCTTTTGCTTTATTTTTGTGTTGTGATTTTTGATCTTGCTGAGATACAGATAATCCAGTTGGAATATGAGTAATTCTTACAGCACTGTCGGTTGTATTTACAGACTGTCCTCCTGGACCGCCCGCTCTAAAAACATCAATTCTTAAATCCGAATCATTTATTTTTATATCAACCTCTTCTGCCTCTGGCAGAACAGCTACTGTTGCTGCAGAAGTGTGTATTCTTCCTTGTGTTTCCGTATCTGGAACTCTCTGAACACGATGAACCCCACTTTCATACTTCAAGGTTGAATAAATATTTTTTCCTCTAATTGAAGCAATGACCTCTTTGAGTCCACCTGCCTCACTCTGGGACATGCTTATTAATTCTAATTCCCATTTTTTTTGGTGACTAACCTTTTCATACATTTTAAAAAGATCCGAAGCAAACAAGCTTGCTTCTAACCCTCCAGTTCCAGCCCTAATCTCTATAATTGCATTTTTTTTATCTGCATCATCTTTTGGTAATAAAAATAGTTTTAATTTTTTTTCTATTATTTCTTTTTCTAACTTGAGATCTTTTAATTCTGTTTCAGCCATTACTTTAAAATCATCATCACTATCAGAATCATCTAAAATTTTTTCTAAATCTTTTTTCTCCCCTTCGTATGAAAAGTATTTTTTAGCGTCACTAATTACATCATTTAAATCTGAGTATTCTTTCGATTTTTCAGCAAAAAGTTTTTTATCTACTTCACCAGTTGATAATTCTTTCTCTAGTGAGGTGTGTTTAGATATTAATTCTTCAACAGTTTTTAAAGGTATCATTTTAATTTTTCATCAATTTCGGCAACTTTTTTTTCAACTTCACTCACAACTTTTGATATTATGTCTTCTGATAAAACTTTTTCACTTTGAATACCAGATAAATAAAGCATATTGTTTCCCTTTCCACCTCCAGTAATACCTATATCGGTCATCGCTGCTTCTCCCGGACCATTCACTACGCAGCCAATAATTGATAGAGTTATTGGAGTTTTTATGTGTGAAAGTTTTTCTTCCAATATTTTAACTGTATCTATCACTTGAAAAGCTTGCCGCGCACAAGATGGGCAAGATATAATTTTTACACCTCTATTTCTTAAATTAAGAGATTTTAATATTTCATTGCCTATTTTAATTTCTTTAACAGGATCATCTGATAGTGAAATTCTTATTGTGTCACCTATTCCATCCATTAAAAGTGAGCCTAAGCCGATCGAAGATTTAATACTTCCTGAAATAAAACTACCTGCCTCTGTAATTCCTAGATGTAAAGGATAATCTGTTGCTTTTGAAAGTTGGCGATATGCAGCCACAGATAAAAAAACATCTGAGGACTTAACACTAATCTTAAAATTATAAAAATCCTGATCTTCAAGAATTTTGATATTTCTTAGCGCACTCTCAACTAAAGCCTCAGGACATGGTTCTTTATATTTTTCTAAAATATCTTTTTCAAGCGAACCTGCATTAACCCCTATTCTTATAGAGCAATCATTATTTTTAGCTGCGCTTAATACATCGTGTATTTTTGATTTATCACCTATGTTACCTGGGTTAATTCTTAAACATTTTGCACCATTTTCAGCAGCTTCAATCGCTCTTTTGTAATGAAAATGAATATCAGCAATTATTGGTACAGAAACATTCTTAGTGATTTCCTTAAGTGCTAAAGAAGATTCCTTATCTGGACAAGAAACCCTGACAAGGTCAGCTCCCTCTTCATGAATTTCGTTAATTTGTTTAATGGTAGCCTGAATATCTGTGGTCAATGTATTTGTCATTGACTGAACAGATATAGGATTGTCTCCACCTATTTTTACATTTCCAACATTTACAACTCTTGTTTTCTTTCTGTTAATATCTCTAAATGGTCTTAAGCTCATTATTTAATCTAATTTAAATTCTTTATGAAGGGCTGCAATAGCTTTTTTTATATGTTTACTTGAAATTAAAACTGAAATTTTGATTTCTGAAGTTGAAATAACCATAATGTTAATTTTTTTTGAGGCTAGCGCTTGAAACATCCTATAAGTAATTCCAGGTGTCGTAATCATTCCAACTCCTATAATTGACACTTTTGATACATTGCTATCATGTGTGAATTTTCTAAAAGAAATTTTTTTATTTTGTTTTATTATTTTTTCTGTTTTTTTTAAATCTTCTGACTTAATAGTAAATGTCATATCTGTTTCTTTACTATTTAATGAAATATTTTGTACTACCATATCTACATTGATTTGATTAAGTGATAATGGTTTAAAAATAGAAGCTGCCACACCTGGTTTATCCTTAACTCCAACAATGGTTACTTTAGCATCATTTTTTGTTGAGGTGATGCCTGTAATAATCTGATTACTGAAAGCTTTTTTATTACTTGTTATTAATGTGCCTTTCTTTTTCATGAATGAAGACTTAACTGAGAAACTTATATTATTTAATTTGGCATCTTGAACCGAAGTGGGTTGCATAACTTTTGCACCAAGAGAAGCCATTTCCAACATCTCATCGTAGGAAATTTTATTAATCTTTTTTGCTTTTAAATGACTTCTAGGATCTGTAGTGTAAACTCCATCTACATCAGTATAAATAATACACTCATTAGAATTAAAAAATTTTGCTAGCGTTATGGCTGTTGCATCAGTTCCTCCTCTACCCAATGTTGTAATTCTATTATCTTCGTTAACTCCTTGAAAACCAGATATTATAGGTATTCCACCAATGTTAATAAATTTTGATATTTCTTTTTTATTTATTTTGATTATCCTTGCCCCACTATAAGGCCCATTGCTGAAAATAGGGAGTTGCCAAGACATCCAAGATCTTGATTTATACCCAAGGTGTTTCAACCTTCCTGCTATTAGAGCACAAGCTACCTGCTCACCCGAAGATAATAAGACATCATATTCTGCTGGATCAAAGTTATCACTTAATTCTTTCGTTTTTTTTATTAAATTATTGGTAACTCCACTCATTGCTGAAGAAACAACAATTACTCCAATATTTTTTCTTTTGTAGGAACAGATTATCTTGGCAACATTTTTTATTCTGTCTATATTTCCTACAGATGTGCCACCAAACTTTAAAACAACAGTTTTCATTGATAATTATAATTAATTTATGTTTGATAAATTACATCTTAATTGTTATGTCCACAAGTGATCTATTATGAATTCAATAAATAAAAGAGAAATAGAAAAATTTTCAAAAATTGCTGAAGAATGGTGGAATCCTAATGGAAAATTTAAATCACTACATAACTTTAATCCTATAAGAATTAAATATATAAAAGAAAATATAGTAAAAGATTTCAATATTAAGTCTTCGATTAAGCCATTTAAAAATATTAAGATACTAGATATTGGATGTGGTGGAGGGTTATTATCTGAACCAATGTGTAGACTGGGTGCTACCGTAGTTGGGATAGATGCATCAGAGAAAAATATTAAAGTTGCAAAATTTCACGCGAAGAAAAGTAAGCTTAAAATAGATTATATAGTGGCGTCACCTGAAAAACTAAGAACTAAGATAAAGTTTGATGTTATTTTAAACATGGAAATAGTTGAGCATGTTGAAGACATAAATTTTTTTATTAAAGAAAGTTCTAAATTATTAAGGCAAAATGGTATCATGTTTATTGCAACATTAAATAAGACTTTAAAGTCATATACATTTGCAATTATAGGTGCTGAATATATTCTAAGATGGCTTCCAATTGGAACTCATGATTGGGGAAAATTTGTAAGACCTAATGATTTAATAAGTATTTCAAAAAAAAATAATTTAATATTCAAAAAATTAGATGGCATGAAGTTTAATATATTGGATAACAGTTGGAAGGTAAGTAGTGATACTTCTATTAACTATATAACTAAGTTTTTAAAAAATTAATTTGTAGTATTTTTTACCCAAGGCATTGACTCTACTTTAATACCCTCTTCATTTAATTCTTTAAGGTCTTTTTTGCTAGCAGTACCATAAACTCCTCTAGAGGTCTTTTTATTTTTATAGTGTTTGGATCTCACTTCATAAGCAAAATTTTCACCCACATAATCAAAGTTTTTTTTAATAAAATTTTGATATTCTACAATTGTTTTTTTTATTATTTTGCTATTTAAGCTCTGGTTATCAATTTTGGTATTATTTTTGGGCCTAAAGACACTTGGTGACATTAAAGTTTTTTGGATATTAAATGAATCACAAGCATGACAGTTGAGAAATTTTTTTTTTTTCAATTTCTCATATTCTTTAGACGATGCAAACCAACTATCAAAAGAAATTTCACAATCTTTACAAATAAGCTTATATAATATCATTAGTTAAAGTTAATATTAATTAAATTAGTTTTAAGGTCTACTAACTTCTATAGTCGGTATTAATTTCAATATATTTTTTAGTTAGATCCATTGTGTATGCAGTGAATTTTTTTAAACCCATATTAAGGTTTATTGAAATGTTTATTGTATGCTCCTTCATGTAATTTGCAACTTCACTTTCATTGTAAGTATTCACAAGTTGTCCTTTATCTATAATCCTAACATCTCCAAAATTGATTGATAGTCTTTTTAAATTTATATTTACACCAGATTTACCAATTGCCATTATTATTCTGCCCCAATTTGGATCTTCACCTGCAATAGCAGTTTTAACAAGAGGTGAATTGGCAATAGAAAAAGCAATTTTTTTTGCATCTTTTTCATTTTTTGATTTTAAAATATTTATTGTGATAAATTTACTAGCACCCTCTCCATCAGCAACTATTCTTTTTGATAAATTTAATAAAACTGAATGTAGCGCGATATCAAAATTTTTTATTTTTTTATCATTAATATTATTAATTTTTGAATTTTTTATTTTTCCAGTAGAAAAAATTGAAACCATGTCATTCGTACTCGTATCACCGTCACATGTAATTGCATTAAAAGTTGTTGGAATATTTTTTTTCAGCAATTCATTTAAAATATTATTTGAAAGATTGGCATCAGTAAAAATATAACCTAATGTAGTTGCCATATTTGGAAAAATCATTCCAGACCCTTTTGCAATACCATAAATTTTTATTTTTTTATTCCCAATGCTACACTCCTCCATCGCAAGTTTTGGTTTTAGATCAGTCGTCATCATACCTAATGCAGCCCTCATCCAAATTAGTTTATTTTGTGTATACTTAATTTTATCAATCAAAATTGGAATATTTTTTTTAATTTTTTCAGTTGGGTATCTTTCACCAATTGTACCTGTGCAACCAAAAAGAATTTCATTCGATGATATAATTTTTGGAAAATCTTCATCTTTTTTTTGTTTTTTAGAAAGCTGCATTGAAGCCTCTTCTGCTATTTCTTTTAAACCTTTATAACCCTCTGGCCCAGTAAATGCGTTTGCATTTCTAGTGTTAATAATGAGAGATTTTATCTTTTTACTTTTTCTATTTAAATTCCATTTAATATTTTCTGAAACTATTTTTGATTGCGTATAAACAGAAGCATAGTTTGCTCCATCTCTAAAATAAAACATAACCAAATCATCTCTCGGTTTACTATACAAGTTTGCACAAATGACTGAGATTGAAATCCCGTCTATATGATCTAAATCCTGAAAGTCACACATTTTTGACTTAGATGGTTGAAGGTTTATAAAATTTTTGAAGTTAATTGCCATGTTATTTAAAATATTTGTTTCATACTTATATTAAAAGTTATAATTAAATAATATATCAAATAAATCAGATGCTTAATCCTTTAAATTTTCTTTCAAAATTCATTAAATCAAGTAATCAAAAAGAGCTTGATAGAATTGTAAAAATTGTTGAAAAAGTTAACTCATTTGAGGATAAAGTTAAAGTGCTTTCGGATGAAGACTTTCCAAAGAAAACCCTAGAGTTTAAGAATCAAATTGCTCAAGGAACTGATATTAACATTTTATTACCTGAAGCTTTTGCTCTTGTAAGAGAGGCCTCTAATAGGTCGAGGAATGAAAGACACTACGATGTTCAAATAATAGGTGGGGTTGCTTTGCACGAGGGTAAGATTGCAGAAATGAGAACTGGAGAAGGAAAAACTTTAACCATTTGTCTTGCAGCTTATTTAAATGCACTAGTTGGCAAAGGTGTCCACGTTGTTACTGTTAATGATTATCTTGCCAAAAGAGATTCACAAGAAATGGGAGAAATTTATAAATTTTTAGGACTAACTTCTGGATACATAAATAATGATCAAGATGACTATGAGAGAAAGAAAAATTATAATTTTGATATTACTTATGCAACTAACAGTGAGTTGGGTTTTGACTATTTAAGAGATAATATGAAACTCTCTAAAGAACAAATGGTTCAAAGAGGACATATTTTTACAATTGTTGATGAGATAGATTCTTGCTTAATTGATGAGGCTAGAACACCACTGGTGATTTCTGGAGCAGCTGAAGATAAAACAGATCAATATCTTGCAATCGATAAATTGGTTAGGATGCTAAAGTCAGAGCATTATGAAATTGATGAAAAAGATAAAAATATTTTACTGACAAATGAAGGGATTAATGATGTAGAAAAAATGCTTTCTAATGCTGGTGTTTTAAAAAATAATAATTTTTATGATCCTGAAAATTTGAGCCTTGTTCATCATGTTAATCAATCATTAAAAGCAAATCATTTGTTTGAAAAAGGTAGGGATTATATTGTTAAAGATGGAACTTTAAAAATTATTGATGAACTTACTGGTAGAATTTTAGAAGGTAGAAGATTTGGAGATGGTCTTCACCAAGCGCTCGAAGCAAAAGAGAGAATAGATGTGCAGGCTGAAAATCAGACACTTGCTTCTATAACTTATCAAAATTATTTCAAACTTTATGATAAAATTTCAGGATGTACTGGAACAGCAGCTACAGAGGCTCAAGAATTTTATGAAATATATAACTTGGTTGTAGTTATAATTCCTACAAATAAAAAGATGATCAGAAACGATTGGAATGATCAAATTTTTAGAACTGAGGAAGAAAAAAATAAAGCTATAATTAAAAAAATTTTAGACTGTCAAAAAACAGGGCAGCCGATTTTAATTTTTACTTCAAGTATTAATAAATCTGAAATTTATTCAAAACTACTTAATGAGTTAAAGGTAAAACATGTAGTTTTAAATGCAAAAAATCATGAAAATGAAGCAGAAATTATAGCTAATGCTGGAAAAGTTAACTCTGTGATAATTACAACTAGTATTTCTGGAAGAGGAGTCGATATTCAATTGGGTGGTAAAAAAGGTAGTCAGCCTGATAAAGAGCTTTTAATTAATAAAGATAAAATAAAGTTATTAGGTGGTCTGTTTGTAATTGGTACTGAAAGAATGGAATCTAGAAGGGTTGATAATCAAGCGAGAGGTAGAGCGGGTCGTCAAGGAGATGAGGGAAGCTCTATTTTTTACGTTAGTTTAGAAGATGATTTAATGAGAATTTTTGGCTCAGAGTCCATGAATAATATTCTTCAGAAGCTTGGATTAAAAGATGGAGAAAGTATTGATCATCCTTGGATTAATAAAGCACTTGAAAGAGCACAACAAAAAGTTGAAGCAAGAAATTTTGATATAAGAAAGAACCTGTTAAAGTTTGATGATGTTTTAAATGATCAGAGGTATGTAATATTTTCCCAGAGGGACGGTGTAATGAATAGTGAAAAAGTTTTTGACTATTCTGATGAATTTATGTCTGAAATTATGTCTCATTTAATGGTTTTAAAAAGTCAAAATTTATCAAAAGATAAAAAAAATGAATTTACTAATCAATTAAAGATTTTACTTGGAAAGAGTGTTGATGAACAAGAGTTTGAAATTTTAATTAATTTAACAGATCAAGATTTTAAAGAAAAAATTAATTCTAAGTTCATGGAAGCAAGAAATGAAAGGATTCAAATGCTAGATGAAGAAAAAGCAAAAGAAATTGAAAAAAGAATTTTTCTTCAATGCATTGATTTAAATTGGAAGTCACACATTCAATACCTTGAACAACTAAGACAGGTCATAGGACTTAGATCTTACGGACAAAGAGATCCTTTGATTGAATATAAAAAAGAAGCTTTTCATTTATTTGAAAATTTATTAAACAAATTAAAAATTGATTTTGTGACAATTTTAATAAACCTGAAGATAATCCAAGAACAAAGCAACAAAGGCGCTACTACCAACAAAAGAGAGATAGATGTTTCTAATGATCCTAAGTGTTTATTACTTCAAAAAAAAGGAGTAAAAATTTCAAGAAATGAAAAATGTGAATCCACAGGTAAAAAATTTAAAAACTGCTGTGGTGCCTTATAAAAATAATATTAAATAACTCAATAAAATTATTGCTGCAATTGAGGCTACTAAATTAAACTTAGACTTAAAAAAATTTTTGGTAAAAATGTTAATTTTATTTTGTTTCATGCTTAGTGTGCTTAAATCGTCTAATTGACTAGCAAAACCCTTACTTCTTCCAATTTTTAAGAATTTATTCCTTCTATGGTTAAAAACCTCATCACCACTCATATTAAAAAATTCATTTAAATTATTTTCAATTGATTTTCTAACATTATCTAAAATTAGATCTCTATCCCTATGGGCCCCACCAATTGGTTCAGCGATAATTTCATCAATTACCTTTAAGTCCAAAAGATCTTTTGATAATAGTTTCATTGCTTTTGCAGCATCAAGTGTCCTTTTCGGGTCTCTCCATAAAATTGTGGCACATCCTTCTGGAGATATTACAGAGTAAATTGCATTTTCTAACATCATAACTTTATTGGCAGATGCTAGTGCTATTGCTCCACCTGAGCCACCTTCGCCAATAACAATAGCAAATGTTGGAACACTTAGCAGCATGCAACATTCTATTGATTTTGCAATTGCTTCTGCTTGACCTCTTTCCTCCGCTCCCACACCAGGATATGCTCCAGGTGTATCTATAAAAGAAATTATTGGTATATTGAATTTATCTGCAAGCCTCATTAATCTTATAGTTTTTCTATACCCCTCAGGTCTCATCATTCCAAAATTTCTCTCAATTCTAGTTTCAAGGCTATCTCCTTTTTCTTGTCCTATAACTAGAACGGACTTTTTATTAAATTTTGCAAAACCTGTTAACACTGACTTATCTTCTCCATAAAATCTATCTCCTGATAGTGGGATGAAATCGTCAAACAAGTTATCTATAAAGAATTTTGCTTTTGGTCTATCCTCATGTCTTGCAACTAAAGTTGTTTGCCAAGGGTCTAAATTAGAATAAATTTCCTTAAGTTTTTCATCAATCACTTGCTGCGACTCAGAGATTTTTTTTGTATCTACCTCAGAAAGGCCGTCTTGATTGTAGGGGTCTTTTAACTTTTCTATTTCTGACTCTAGATTTTTAATATCTGTCTCAAAATTTAAATAATTTTTCATTTGAATAATTTAATTATTAATTAATTAACAAAAATGGCAATAAAATGTTTTAAATAATTAATAATTGACTTAATTTTATTAACAAGTACTCTATTTTATATCGAGAGAGACTATAAAAGTAGCGCCGAAAGAGCAACCACCCCAGAAACTCTTAGGCAAAAAGATCAATAACAAACATAACATTCTGGAAAAAAACTTGATCTCGCTGATGAAGAAAAGCTTTCAGGCAAAAATACAGATGGGGTTAAAATGAGTGCTATGAAAGAACAATATACAAAAATAAAAAATTTATTAGTTTCAAATAAGTTACTTAACTTTGTTAATGATGAGTTGCTTTGTGATACAAAAATTTCACCTGAAAAATTTTGGGATGGTTTTGATAAAGTGGTTCATGAGTTGTCTCCTAAAAATAAAGAATTAATTCAGATTAGAGAAGATTTACAAAAAAAAATAGACACTTGGCATATTAAGAACAGGAATAACGAATTTAATCTACAAAAATATAAAAAATTTTTAAAAGAAATTAATTATCTAAAAGAAGTGGGTCCAGACTTTAAAATCAAAACTACAAATGTTGATAAAGAAATAACTAGTATTGCAGGACCTCAATTAGTAGTTCCAATCATGAACGAACGATACGCCCTTAATGCAGCTAATGCGAGATGGATGAGTTTATATGATAGTTTATATGGTACTGATGTAATCAAACAATCTGAAGATAACATCTCTGAAAGATATGACCCTTTACGAGGAGAAATGGTCATAAAATATGGAAGGGATTTTTTAGAAAAACAATTTCCTTTAGAAAATTTAAAATGGCACAATATTACAGGATTTAAAATTAATGATAATTCTCTATTTGTATTAAAAGATGATGTTGAGGTATCACTAAAAAATAAAAATAAATTTATTGGTTACAGAGGAGAGGTTAGTAACCCTTCTGCAATAATTCTTAAAAATAACAATCTACATATAGAGATACTCATAGATCCAAAAGCTTTTAGTGCTCAACAAGATCGAGCTAACATTAGTGACATTATTGTTGAAGCAGCAGTTTCAACTATTTGTGACAATGAAGATAGCGTTGCTGCAGTTGATGCAGAAGATAAGGTTATTTGTTATAGAAATTGGCTTGGTCTAATGAAGGGTAATTTAAGATCAACGTTTGTAAAGAATGGGAAGACTTATGAGCGTAAATTAAATCCTGACAGAAGTTACATTTCTAAAGACGGACAAGGGTTAAAATTACATGGAAGAAGTTTGCTGCTAGTAAGAAATGTTGGACATCTTATGACAAACCCCTCAATTATTTTAAAAGATGGCTCTAAAATTCCAGAGGGAATTATGGATGCCTTCATAACTTCAGCAGCATGCCTTCACGATATAGATAAAAAAGGTAACTCAAGAAGTGGATCGATCTATATTGTTAAACCAAAAATGCATGGACCTGATGAAACTTCATTTACAGATTTAATTTTTACTAAAGTTGAAGAAGTTTTGGAGTTAGAAAAATATACATGTAAAATTGGTATCATGGATGAAGAAAGAAGAACCTCTTCAAACTTAAAAGAGTGTATTAGAACACTTGAAAATAGAGTATTTTTTATTAACACCGGATTTCTAGACCGAACTGGAGATGAAATACACACTTCAATGGAGGCTGGTCCTATGATTAAAAAAAGTGATATGAAATCTTCTAAATGGATTGTTGCATATGAAAATAATAATGTTGATATAGGTCTTCAGTGTGGTCTTTCAGGTAAAGCCCAAATTGGTAAAGGGATGTGGGCTATGCCGGATAAAATGAAAGATATGCTAGAACAAAAGACTGGCCATTTAAATGCTGGAGCAAATTGTGCTTGGGTGCCTTCACCTACAGCAGCAGCTCTTCATGCCCTTCATTATCATGAAATTAATATTTTTGAAAAACAAAAAAAATTACAAAGCAGAGAAAAAGTAAAATTGGATGATCTTTTAACAATACCAATAGCTGATAGACCAAATTGGTCTGTTGAAGAAATTAATTCTGAGATTTCTAATTCCTCACAAACACTTTTGGGTTATGTGGTGAGATGGATTGATCAAGGAGTGGGTTGTTCTAAGGTACCTGATATTAACAATATTGGTTTAATGGAAGATAGGGCTACACTAAGAATCTCATCTCAACATATAGCTAATTGGATTCATCATGGAATATGTACCAGTGAACAAGTTCTAGAAATAATGAAAAAGATGGCAAATATTGTTGATGAACAAAATAAGGATGACAAATTATATCAAAAAATGGCACCTAATTTTGATAAGTCAATTGCTTTCAAAGCTGCTTGTGATTTGGTTTTTCTTGGCAGGTCACAGCCTTCTGGTTATACAGAACCATTATTACATCTAAATAGATTGATTAAAAAAAATTAATCAGAGCTAGTTTTTATTCCAGTTCTATTTTTAAAAGCAGAATATAAGGTTCCATCATCTAGGTTTTCTATTTCACCACCTACTGGTAAGCCTTGTGCAAGCTTTGTAACTTTTGTATCTGTTTTTTTTAGACTATCCTGAATATAATAAGCTGTAGTTTGACCTTCAACAGTTGCACTTGTTGCCAATATGACTTCTTCAATATTTTCCTTAACAACTCTTTCAACTAATGAGTTGATTAGAAGATCTTCTTTCCTTTGACCAACAGAAGAAATTGTTCCACCAAGAATATGGAAGTATCCTATATAAATATTTGAATTTTCAATCGACCACTGATCAGCAATATCTTCAACAACACATATTTTATTATATTTTTTGTTAGTGTTTTCACAGTTATTACATCCTAAAGCATTTGATTTTAGTGTACCACAAGACTGACATCTAATAACATTTTTATAAACTTGAGCTAGGGTATTGGCCATCGGCTTAACTAATTCATCCCGATTATTAATAAGTTTTAATACAATTCTTTTTGCTGATTTTGGACCTAGTCCTGGAAGTTTGGCAATTAGTTTAATTAATTCTTCTATTTCATTAATATTTTGCATTTGGTTAAATTGGCCATTTAAAGCCTGGAATACCCAATCCACTTGTAGATTTTGAAATTTCTTCAGAGGTTTTTGATTTAAGTTCAGATTTTGCATTGTTGTGAGCCGCAACAATTAAGTCTTCTATTATAATCTTATCTTCTTTCATCACTTCTTCTGATAAATTTATCTTAATCATTTCATTTTCTCCATTTAATATTACTTTTACAGAGTTAGATCCTGACACTCCCTCAACTTGAATATTTTTAATTTTTTCCTGACTCTCTTTCATTTTGGTCTCTAATTCCTTAGCTTTATCTAAAATTTTTGTAAAATCAGTCATTTTTATTTTCATCTTTAAGTGTGCTTACATCAATCAACTCGACATCAGGGAACTTTTTTAGAGTTTCCTTATAAATCGAAGAATTCTTAACACTTTCTATTAATTCTTTTTTTGAATTAAGTTCCTCTTCTTTTCTAGAGGGTTGGCCTTTAGTTTTACTAAGTGTAATTATCCATCTATTGTTGGTCCACTCATAAAGTTTTAAAGATAAATCTTTAATAAAATCTTTATCTAAATCTTCATTAAAAGAAATTTCAATTCTTTGATCTTCAAAACTAACAAGATTTACATTTTTTTCTAATTCATATTTTAACTTAATTTCTTTTTTTAAAGTACAGATTTCCAATAAATCATTAAAAGAATTTATAGAATTAACTTGTTTTTCATCCTTTATATTATTTGTAATTTTTATATCTTTTTCTTGAGCAATATTTTTCATTTGGTCAATAGCTTCTATTTTATCTTTTATATCAAATAAATCATCGTCTTCTTTCTTCTGTGAAAGAAATACTTGATTTGTATTTTTATTATCTATCAGTGTACTTTCGTAACTTATATCAGAAATATTTTTAATATCTTTTAAATGAATTAATCTAATTAAAAACATCTCCATTGATAGATGTTGATTGGAAACTATATTTAATTCCTCCAATGTTTTAATGGTGAACTGCCAAAACAATATTAAAATTTCATTATTAATATTTTTTGAAATTTCTTTGATTTTATTAAATTCTTCATCATTTAACGAAAAATTTGTACCATCAGCACTTAACGAATCAATGTTTTTAAAATAATATAAAAGCTCTAAAAAATCATTTATGAAAATTTTAGGTTCAACTCCTTGATTATAGATTTTTCTATAGATATTTAAAACTTCTTTTTCCTTAGCTTCAAATATGAGTTGAAATAAACCAATTAATTGTGATTTATCAAAATAACCAAATATTTTTTGAGCAGCTGGTAAATCTAGCTCCTTATCTCTATCTAGTGTAAGTAACGCTCTATCTAATAAAGATAAAGCATCTCTAACAGATCCTTCTGAAATTTTTACAATTAGTTTAAGAGCATCATCAGAAGCATTCCCACTTTCCTTATCTTTAATCTTTTTTATAAAATTAAATAATTCTAATGATTTAATTCTTGATAGGTCAAATCTTTGGCAACGGGATACTACTGTAATAGGAATTTTTTTTATTTCAGTAGTTGCAAAAATAAACTTTAAATACTCAGGTGGTTCTTCTAAGGTTTTTAAAAGTGCATTAAATGCTTGTTTACTAAGCATGTGAACTTCATCAATTATAAATATTTTATATTTGGCAGTTGTTGGTCCATATCTTGAAAATTCAATAAGATCTCTTACATCGTCTACACCTGTTTTGCTTGCAGCATCCATTTCCAATACATCAATATGATTTGAATTTGAGATAGCATCACAATTTTCACAAAAGTCCTCTTTGCAGAGATTGTCTATTCCTTTTGAACAATTTAATGATTTGGCAACTATTCTTGCTGTAGTCGTTTTTCCAATTCCTCTAATTCCTGTAAAAAGGTATGCATTTGGTACTTTATTCGCTTTAATTGAATTAGATATTGTTTCCGCAACCACGTCTTGACCTATAAGATCATCAAATGTTTGAGGTCTGTATTTTAAAGCTAAAACTTTTGTATTTTTATTCATTTTTATAAGGAGACTAGAACCTAAAAAGCTGTCTTTACAACTGCTTCTGTTAAGATCTGGTCGGGTTCAAGCAGTATTCACCTCTAGCCTCCAGAGGTATTATAAACAGTAATGCTTTCCAATCTACAAGAAAAGTCTATGGACTAATTTTCTCTAAATTTATCAGCCTTAAAAACACCTAACACGTGAAAATCTTGACAATGTAGGCCCAATTCTTCTAAAGATTTTTGAACTTTTGGATCTTCTATATGTCCATCTAGATCACACAAGAAAAAATATGATTTAAATGAATTTTGTTCTGGATAACTCTGAAGCTTTGTTAAATTTATACCATTGATCGCAAATCCACCTAAGGATTGATAAAGAGCCGCTGGCTTACTTTTTAATTTAAATAAAAAAGATGTTATATATCTTTTTTTACCAAAATCTGGTTGTGAAACTTCTTTTCCCATAACTAAAAATCGAGTTGTATTACTATTTTCATTTTCAATATTGGATGCAAGTATTTTAAGTTTATATGTCTTGGCACTTAATGACGAAGCAATTGCAGCCTCACTTTTGATCTTATTTTTAGAAATTGTTTCTGCAGAACCTGCTGTATCTGCTCTAATATGTTCAACTAAGTTATTTTGCTTAATAAAATTTGAACACTGAGATAAAGCTTGAGTATGAGAAAAAACATCTTTTACATCGCTTAAGCTGCTCCCAAGTTGTCCTAATAAATTATGTTCAATTTTTAGAAAGTGTTCTGCGTATATATTTAATCTATACTTGAAGATTAAATATTCTATCCCAATATTTCCCGTAATCCGATTTGACTCAGGTATCACTATTCTTGAATTATTTTCTAATGATGCTTTTAAAAAACACTCATCAAAAGTTTTGCATGGTATGATTTCTGCATTAGGCTCAACTTCAAGTGCTGCTATATGAGAATACGCACCAAAAGTTCCTTGAAAATAAATTTTACTCATTTTATATTTTATATTCCATAATTTTTTTTATAGCTAGATAATCTTCTTCTGTGTCAACTCCTATAGGAGAAGACTTTGCTAAAGCTACATTTATTTTTAATTTATTATCTAGGGCTCTTAATTGTTCTAACTTATTTTGTTTCTCTCTATCTGTTTGATCTAATCTAACAAATTTTTCTAAAGTGTTAACTTTATATGAATAAATACCAATATGATGATAAATATTTTTATTATTTATTAGTGAACTCTCTCTAGTAAAATTTAACGCTATTGGAAAATTATTTTTCTCTAACTTGCTTTCTGTAATAACTTTAACTACATTTTTATTATTAAGCATTTTATCATTTTGAATTATTGCAGCTAATGTTCCTACCTCCGAATCACTATTAATCATTAAATCATTTAGATTAATAATATCATTTTTATCAATATTAGGCTCATCTCCTTGTAGATTTAATATGTAATCAATATTTTTTATATTAAGTTTTTGAAATGCTTCAAAAATTCTATCTGTGCCAGTTTTGTGATTATTACCAGTTAAGACTGCCTTGCCTCCATTTTTTAACACATCTTCTAATATTTCTTTATCTTCAGTTGCAACTACAACTTCACCAATATTTGCTTCTTCGGCTCTTTTAAAAACATGAGAAACTATGGATAAATTATTAATTTTTAAGAGTGGTTTACCTGGCAATCTTGCTGCCGCCATTCTTGAAGGGATTAATATTAATGTTTTAGCCATTATAAGTTTACCAACTCTGTGCGTCTAACAGACACAAATTTAAATATTAAAAATTAAGTATTTCATTAATTATCATGTTATACGTCGAAAATAATAATAATAAAATGGATTCGTTTGAACTAAATAAAATCATTGCTGCAATTTTAATGGTTGCGCTACTTATAATTGGCTTAGGGAAAATTGCAGATGTTGCTTTTCATGTAAAAAAACCAAAAAATCCTGGGTATAAAGTTGAGGGTCAAGTTCAATTGGCATCTAGTAAATCAAAAATTTCAGAGGCTGTAGAAAGAATTGATATAGCAGCTGTAATGGCTCAGGGGGATGTGGCTAGTGGTGAAAAAATCTTTAAAAAATGTGCGGCCTGCCACTCAATCAATAAAGATGGCGTAAATAAAATTGGCCCTGCTCTTTACAATGTGGTTGGAAGAAAAGTTGGTAATGTGGCAGATTATAAATATTCAAAAACTTTAGCTTCATATGGTAAAGAATGGACTTTTGAGGAGTTAAATGGATTTTTAATAAAACCAGCCACTTATTTAAAGGGAACAAAAATGTCTTATGCTGGTTTAAGAAAAGAAATAGATAGGGCTTCTGTAATTAAATATTTAAATCAAAATAGCGACAACCCAATTATGCTACCTTAATTTTCCAAAAGAATATAATAAAATACTTTTTTGAACATGAACTCTATTTAGCGCTTGTTGCCATACTTTAGAATTTTTTCCTAAAAAAACTTCATTTGAGACTTCTGTTCCCCTTGGTAGACAATGAAGAAAAGTTACATCTTTTTTTGCAAAACTGATTAATTTAGAATTAATTTGAAAATTTTTGAAATCTCTAATTTTTTTAGCTTTATTAACTTTATCATTTAAAGAAATAACCTTATCTGAAAAAATTACATCACTATTTATAACTGCTTTCTTGGCATCATTAAAAATCGTAATTTGTCCCTTATTTTTTTTGGCCCAACTTAATACAAATTTTTGAGGGGCATAATTTTTGGGGCAACCAATATTTAATTTAAATGAAAATTTAACTGATGCTGCAATTAGACTATTAAGAACATTATTTGAATCACCAATCCAGCAAATGTTTAGTTTAGAAATAGGTTTTTTCTTAATTTCTTCAACAGTGAATACATCTGATAAAACTTGTGTTGGGTGAGAAGATGGACTCAATCCATTTATAACTGGTATTGTTAAATGCTTTTTAAATTCTTTAATTTTTTGATCACTATCAGTTCTCAACATAAATCCATCACCATAAGTTGATATAATTTTTGCAGTATCTGCCGCGCTCTCTCCATCTATTCCAAGATGTAACTCATTGGTTCTAAGAGTGATAGTTCCACCACCCAATTGCTTAATTGCAAGATAAAAGCTTAATCTTGTTCTAAGACTTGATTTCTCAAACATTTGAATAAGTAACTTTCCTTTAAGAGGGATATCTTTATCCACATCAAGAGTATTAAAATTTTTTCTTTTTTTTTTTCTTTTTTTTGCATCTTGTATTATTTTTTTTAGATCTGATGCTGGAATATCTTTAAGATTAATAAAATGTTTCATTTTTATTTATAATTTAAACAAACTTTCTTGATAATTTTTATAGCTAAATTGATCTCTTGTTTTTTAACATTAAGTGGGGGTAATATTCTTATAACATTTTCTGCGGCTCTAATAGTTAGTAGATTGTTTTTCATTAATTTTTGAATAAACTTTGCTTGATCATTATGTAATTGTAATCCTATTAACAGACCAACTCCCCTCACTTCTTTAATAATATTGGGAAATTCATTCTTTAATATACCTAACTCTGTATGAAAATAATCTGACATTTTTTTTACATTTGAAAGAAAGCCTTTTTTTAGTATTTGATCTAAAACTGCATTTCCAACTGACATGGCTAAGGGATTACCACCAAATGTTGAGCCATGAGTTCCTGCAACCATACCCTTAGCAACTTTTTTACTCATCAAGACTGCCCCTATCGGAAAGCCTCCACCTATGCCTTTTGCTATTGGTACAATATCTGGTTTAATTTTTGCTGTCTCAAAAGCAAAAAAGTTTCCCGATCTTCCTATTCCACATTGAACCTCGTCTAAAATTAATAATATTTTCTTCTTATTGCAAATTTTTCTTAATCCTTTTAGGCACCAATCTGGAACAACTTTGATTCCACCTTCTCCCATCACAGTTTCAACCATTATGGCTGCCGTTCTACTAGTTATTGATTTTTTTAACGCTTTATGATTTCCAAATTCAAAATGATCAAATCCATCAACTTTTGGTCCAAAGCCTTCTGTCATTTTTTTTGATCCACTAGCATAAATCGTGGCTAGTGTTCTTCCATGAAATGAATTTTTAACACAAAGAATTCTATTCTTTTTTGACTGTCCTATTGAGTAAAAATATCTTCTGGCAATCTTAATTGCAGCTTCTGTTGCTTCTGCTCCACTATTTTGAAAAATAACAGAATCTGCAAAAGTTTTTTTTGTTAATCTTTTAGCTAATTTCTCACCCTCAGGAATTATAAATGCATTTGACACGTGCCAAAGTTTTTTTGACTGTTTATTAATTGCTTTTACTAAATGTGGGTTAGCATGACCAAGTGAGTTTACCGCAATACCTTGAACAAAATCCAAATATTTTTTTCCATTGGTTGAGTATAGAAAGCTTCCTTTACCACTTTTAAATGAAATTTTTCTCCTATTATAATTATTTGCTAAAGCACTCATAAATTATGATTTGATTTTGTAACCTTTTTTATAGAGATAAAAAGCAAAATACCACATTACAAAACTTAATAATGTTAAATATATTAAACCCACTCTTATTGAGCCATCAGACTCTCCTAAAAATCCATATCTAAAACCATCAATCATATAAAAAAATGGATTTAGATGGCTTATAGTTTGAAAAAACATTGGTAATTTATCTATAGAGTAAAATACACCAGATAAAAAACTTAACGGTGTAATAATAAAATTAGTAACTGTAGCAGTATGATCAAATTTTTCTGCCCAAAGACCAGTAATAAATCCTAGGCTGCCTAAAATAAAAGCACTTAAAAAACCAAAAATAAAAATATAAAAAATATTGTTTATAGGTATTTCTACTATTAAAGAAAAAACAGCAATCGAGATAAGTGCAATTAAGAAACTTCTTGTAAGTGCCGCTAATATAATCGCCATTGAAACTTCAAGTGCTGATAAAGGTGCGTAAAGCATATCAACAATATTTCCTTGGATTTTTCCTATCATCAATGAGGACACAGAGTGACTAAAAGATTGAGTTAGTATACTCATTGCAATTAGTCCTGGTGCTAAAAAACTAATAAAAGAGTAACCAAATACGTCTCCCCTATTGTTTCCTAAGGCTAGAGATAAAACTGACAAAAATAATAAACTTGATACAAGTGGAGATAGTAATGTTTGCTGCCAAACTGCCATAAATCTATTACACTCTTTAAGCCATAAGCTTTTGAAACCAATCCAGTTTACAAAACCAAATTTTCTTACTCTCATTTGATATTTTTTATCTAATTCAACCATAAGTAATCATTTATAAATTTTTAATTATTTGTGTACAAAACAAAATTATCTATTGTTTTTTTTTTAAACCTATGTGATCTGTATATAGTTATAAAAATTAATTAACATACTAAATATAGATTATGAGTTGGAATGAAGAGAAAGTTGCAAAATTAAAAGAGCTTTGGGGTAAAGGAAATACAGCAAGTCAAATTGCAGAAATTATTGGTGGACTGAGCAGAAATGCTATTATTGGTAAGGCTCACAGGCTAAATTTATCTTCAAAAATTAAAGTAAAAAATTCATCTTCAGGTCAAAACTATAAAGGTAGTGTTGAAGAAAATGATTCAACAAAAAAAGGAAGGAAAAGTAAATTTAAATCTTTAATCATTGAAAAAGATTTTGAACCTGAAAATCCAAAGAAATTGGAAGAGCTCGACGAAAGTTCGTGCAAGTGGCCAATTGGACACCCAGAAGAAGAAGCATTTTATTTTTGTGGAAGATCTTCTTTAAAAGATTTTTCGTATTGCAAGCTTCATTTGCTTTACGCATACCAACCAAAAGGAAAAAGGGAAGAGCCCACTGAAAAAGATGTAGAGGCTCCTGATTATATAGAAAAAAAAATTAACGTTAGTTAAAAAAATATCTAATCTAAAAATAATCTTTGTTATTTTTTATTTCTTTTTCCCTCAATACCTCTGAAGATAGACTTAATTACCAGATATATTAAAAATGAAAAAATAAAAAATATTAAAATATAAATAATATTAACTAACATAAGATAGATTATATAACTTTAGTTCTAAATTTCTATTAAGAATTAGATGGATTGTATTTTTTTGTTGAAAACTGCCCACCTTCTCGCCACATATAACAATACTTTTCAACTTCTTGTTCAAATATTCTTTTACTGGGAACGCCTATATCAGAATTTGTTTGGTATTTTTTTGATGGAACATTATCATACTTTAAAAGCTTGAGTTGATCTAATGTTAACAGCGGTTTCGGGAATAGTTGAAAAAAATTTGCTGAAATCTTTGCCACAAAAAAAGGAAGAGGGATTAAAACTCTACTCTTACTAATAAGCTTGAGTAGTATCTTTAAAATTTCTTTTAAGGAAATAATTTCAGGTCCAACACATTCAATTATTTTGGAGTGTATGTTTTTTGAAATAACATGATAAATAATATCTGTTAAATCAGAGCAGTGAATTGGAGCAAATTTTGTACCTCCACCATAATATAGTGGGAAGGCTGGTAGTCTGCTTAATAAGGTCATAAAATTTGTAGTGAAATTATCATCCACAGAGTAAACTATTGATGGTCTTAATATTGTAGCCGAAGGAAAATTTTTTTGGATTTTGGTTTCACCTTCTAATTTACTTTTTGCATATTCTGAATCTATTGCATCATTAATACCCAGTGCAGACAAATGAATAAGCTGTTTGACTTTATACTCATTACAAAGTTTAGCTAAAATAGATGGAAAAATAGAATGAATATTTTTAAAAGTGCTGCCTTTCCCAGTTTCGTACAAAATACCAATTAAATTAATACAGATATCAGTTTTGGTAAAAAGTTTTCTAATCTTCATCTCGTCAAAAATATTACATTCCACAATATCTATGTAGCCTGCATTAGCTTGCGTTTTTATCATGTAGCTCTTTTGATGAAGGTTTCTAGTCACTACAGTAACTTTATAATTATTTTTAGTAAGCTTTCTGAGTAAATGACGACCAATTTGACCGCTACCTCCAAAAATTAGACAATTTTTTGCTTTCATATATATATAATTAAAAATGAATATTGATATTAAACTTCACAAAGATGATCTACCAGAAGATTTAGACTTAGGCAATATTATAGCAGTTGATGGAGAGTTCATGGGTCTTAACGTCATGCGTGATCCCTTGTGTCTTATTCAAATATCTAGTGGGAAATCAGATGCACATATTATTCAACTAGATAGATCTACTTATGCTGCTCCAAATTTAATTAAACTTTTCTCAGATGAGAAAATAACAAAAATATTTCATTATGGCAGAGCTGATATGGCGCATATTCAGTACTATCTAAAAGTAGAAACAAAAAATATCTTAGACACCAAAGTTGCTTCTAAGTTAGCAAGATCTTACTCTGATAGTCATTCACTAAAAACTTTAATAAAAGAATTCATAAATATAGATGTAAGTAAACAATTCCAGAGTTCAGATTTTGGTGGAGAACTATCACCTGCACAACTTAAGTATTGTGCTAATGATGTTGTTTATTTACACAAAATACATAAAGAATTAAATAGCATTCTTATAAGAGAGGGGAGAATTGATTTATATACTGATTGCTTAAAATTTCTAAAAACCAGAGTTGATCTTGATTTAGCTTTATTTAAAGATGATATATGGGCTCATTAAATGAAAAAAAAAAATTATAAAAAAATTGCAAAAGACGTAATTGAATTAGAAATAAAAGCCTTAACACGATTAAAAAATTCTATAGGCAATTCTTTTAATGAGGCTGTTGAAGTAATTACCAAATGCCAATCAAAAGTAATCTTATGTGGAGTTGGGAAAAGTGGTCTTATAGCTGCTAAAATTTCTGCAACCCTATCCTCTGTTGGAACGGCATCATTTTCTCTTTCAGCTAGTGATTGTTCGCATGGAGACCTTGGTAGCATTTCAAAAAAAGATATTTTAATATTAATAAGTTATTCTGGTTCAACAGATGAGTTAAAAAATATTATTAAGTACGCCAATAGAAACAAGGTTTTACTAATTGGTATAATGTCAAAAAAAAATTCCATTTTATATAAAGCTTCTGATATCAAACTATTAATCCCCGAAGTAACTGAAGCTGGCCTTGGAATTGTACCAACTTCAAGCACCATTAGTCAGTTAAGTATTGGAGATGCCTTAGCTGTAGCCACATTAAACAGTAAAAATATCAGCCAAAAAGATTTTAAAAACTTTCATCCATCAGGGAATCTTGGTGCAAAACTAAGGACTGTTGATGATTTAATGATTATAGGTAATAAAATTCCATTTGTTAATGAAAGTGTAAAAATGAAAAAAGCTTTACAGATTATTTCAAATAAAAAACTTGGAATTTTAGTTATTCAGGATAATAAAAAAAATACAAAAGGCGTAATTACTGATGGTCAAATAAGAAGGTTTAATGGGATAAATACTAACCTGCAGAATTTGACTGTTAAAGAAGTGATGACAGTAAATCCAATTAGTGTTAATCAAGATACTCTTGCCGAAAAAGCTTTGAGTATTATGAACTCAAAAAAAATTACCTCATTATGTGTTCATAACCAAAAGAATAAAAAAAAGACCATTGGTATCTTGCACATACATACAATATTGCAGTCAAATATTAAGTAAATGCAAAAAAAAACAATAATTCAAATTGCTCTTTTTTTAACCTTATTAATTGTAATTTATTTTTTTTTAAATAAATATTTTTTTTTAAAAAAAGAAACTATAAATTTAACTGACCAAAACCTGACAAATGAAGTTATTAATTATCAAAATAATTTAATAAAAAATCTTGAATATTTATCAACAGACGAAATTGGTAATAAATATTTAATCACTGCTGAATATGGTGAGATTAGTAGCGATGTAGATGGTGTTATTTTAATGACAAATGTTATTGCTCAAATTGATCTGTTTGAAAAAGACACAATTTATCTAACCTCAGATTTCGCTAAATATAACACTTTAAGCCTTGATACAAATTTTACTAAAAACGTAATTTTAGTGTACACGGGGCATAAAATTACTTCAGAAAATATAGATTTATCTTTTGAGGAAAATTTTGCTTGGGTCTATAATAATGTTGTCTATAAAAGTTCTAATAATCAACTTTTTGCTGATAGACTAGAGATTGATTTACTAACAAAGGATTCTAAAATACTTATGTATGGTGATAAAAAACTTAAAGTTATTGGAAAATAAATATGGCAATAATAAAAAAATTTAGAATTAAATCTTTCAAAAAAAATAAACCTTTAATTAAATTAGAAAAAATATCTTTATCATTTGGTAAAAGACAGATTTTAGAAAATATCAATTTTGATATCAATAAAGGAGAGATTTTGGGTATGCTTGGTCCAAATGGGGTTGGTAAGTCAACAATCTTTAATTTGATTACAGGCCTAATAAAACCAAACTATGGGTCAATAATTATTGATGGCGAAAATGTTCTAAACTACCCAATTTCTGAAAGGACAACAAAATTTAAGATAGGTTATGTACCTCAGTATGGTGGATATTTTCATGACCTAACTTTAATGGAGAACCTAAAAGCTGTAAGTGAAATTCTAATTAAAAATAAAAATGATAGAAATTTCAAGATTGAAGAGCTTGTTTCTAAATTTGAACTGGATCCTATATTGAATGTACAAGCAAAATTTTTATCTGGAGGGCAAAAAAAAAAATTAGTTATTGCATTGGCGCTAATGGGAAATCCCAAGGTTTTACTACTAGATGAATGTTTTGCAGCACTCGATGTATTAACAATTAAGATGTTGCAAGAGTTAATTGTTAATCTACAAACTGAAAAAAATATAAGTATTTGTATTTGTGACCACCAAGCAAGAGATCTTCTCTCATGTGTTGACGTTGCAATAATTCTATCAAACTGCAAAATTGTTGCAAAAGGAACTCCATCTGAATTAATTAATGATGTAAAAGCAAAAAAAGCTTACTTTGGTGACTCTTTTAAATTTAATTAACAGATGTCAGGTACCTTACTCATTAAAAATAAAATAAAAAAATTTAATAAAGAAATAAAAGTTACTGGGGATAAGAGTTTAAGTATTAGGTGGGTGCTATTAGCGTCTCAGGCAACAGGGAAATCTAGAGCTCACAATCTTTTAATGTCTGAAGATGTGCTTGCTGCAATAGATTCTATAAAAAAATTAGGAATAAAAGTTAAAATATATAAAAATTATTGTGAAATTTTTGGGAATGGAATTAATGGATTTAATTTTAAAAAAAACTTAACAATAGATGCTAAAAACTCTGGAACGCTCGGTAGGCTAATTTTAGGTCTATTAATTAGATCACCTATAAAAATAAAATTGGTTGGTGATAAAAGCCTATCTGAAAGAGATTTTTCAAGAGTGACTAAGCCTTTACAAAAATTTGGTGCTAAATTTTATTATAAAAAAAAAAATAAACTACCTTTGTCAATTTTAGGTTCAAACTCTACAAAGGGCATTAATTATTTAGAAAGTAGAGGTTCTGCTCAATGTAAGAGCAGTGTTATGCTTGCTGCTTTAAACTCCACAGGAACAACATCTATAAAAGCAAGAAAATCAAGAAACCACACTGAATTACTTTTTAAATATCTAAAGATAGACATAAAGGTAAAAAAAACTAAAAAATATGATTTTATTGATATTAAGCAGCCTAAAAAAATTCCATCATTCAACTATCAAATCCCTGGTGATATAAGTTCAAGTGCTTTCTTTATTGCATTAACAACTTTGACTGATGAATCAAAATTATTAATTAAAAATGTTAATATTAATTCTTCAAGAACAGGTATTATTAAGATTTTAAAAAAAATGGGTGCCAAAATATTACTAAAAAACCAAAAAAATTATCGTGGTGAAAGAATATCAGATATTTTTATAAAAAGTTCAAAAAATCTTAAGGCTATAAACTGCTCTTCAGAATTAAATAGCAGTGCTATAGATGAGTTTTTAATTATTTTTTTAATAGCCGCAAAAGCAAAAGGAGTTTCTTACTTCAAGGATATTGCTGAACTTAATCAAAAAGAGAGTCCAAGATTAGATTGGGGATCTAAGATTTTAAACATGATGGGTGTTAGAACAGAATTAACTAAAGACTCAATTAAGATATATGGACAACCAAATTTAGAAATAAAAAAAATGATAACAATTAAAAATTATTTAAAAGATCATAGAATTTTTATGATGAGTACAATTGCAGCTTTAACATGTGGTGGAAAATGGAAAATTTATGATATGGATTCTATTAATACATCTTTTCCAACTTTTCTCACAATAATCAAAAAGATAAATAAAAAATAATTATGAAATTAGCTAATAAGATTAAAGTAGCAATAGACTCACCTGCTGCTGCTGGTGCTGGAACTCAGGCTAAATTAATCTCTAAATACTTTAATTTATTTTATTTAGATACTGGTAAAATTTATAGATTAATTGCAAATCTCAAGCTTACTCAACCAAAAAAATATGGATACACTTTAATAAAAGATAAAATAAAAAAGTTAAGTTTAAAGGATTTACAAAATAAAAAATTGTTATCAGATGAAGTTGGTACAATGGCTTCTGCAATAGCAAAAGATAAAAAAATTAGAAAACTCGTTCATGCATTTCAAATTAAAAGTGCTTATTATCCACCTAAAAAATACAATGGCTCTTGTTTGGATGGACGAGACATAACTTACAAAATAATTCCTGATGCTGATTTTAAATTTTTTATAACGGCTAATGTTAAAACTAGAGCTTTGAGGAGATATAAGGAATTAAAGGGATTAAATAACAAAATATCCTTAAGTGATGTACAAAAAAGCATTAAAAAACGAGATAAAACTGATTATAATAGAAAAGTTTCACCTCTAATGAAAACTAAAGATTCTATCTTGATTAATACAACAAATTTAACTAAAAGATCATGCTTTTTAAAAATTAAACAAATTATGAATAGGAAACTAAAAGCTTAATGGAAATTTATAAAGATCTTTCAAACCCAGCCTCTAAAGAGTTCGAACAATTACTAAATTCACAATTTACAAAGACAGCTAACCTTGAAGAAGGAAAAGTAATCACTGGTGTTGTGAATAAAGTAACAGATAACTTTGTGTTCCTTGAAGTTCCTGGATTAAAGTCAGAGCCTATCCTAGATATCAATGAATTAAAAAGTATGGGTATGCTTGAAAAAGCAAAAGTAGGTGAAAAAATTTCTGTTCTTCTTGAAAGACTAGAAGATAAAAAAGGTGAAGTATTAGTATCTGCTTCTAAGGCTCAAAAAATTCAAGGATGGGATAAGCTAGTTGAAGCTTATGAAAAAAACGAACCTATTATGGGTAAAATTACTGGTCGTGTTAAAGGTGGTTGTATAGTAGAGCATATCGAAACTGGTTCATTAATGTTTTTACCAGGATCCCAAATTTCAGATAAGCCTTTAAAAGACATAAGTCATCTAATGAACGAGCCTCAAAAATTTGCTCTTATTAAATTAGATAAAATAAGAGGAAATGCTTGTGTTTCCAGAAGAGAAATTATTTCATCCTTCAAAAAAGAGGATAAAATTAAAATTGTAGAAAAATTTAAAGTTGGTGATGTAATTAAAGGAGCTGAAGTTAAAGGTTATAGTTCGTTTGGCTGTTTCTTTAGTGTCAATGGTGAACTTGATGTTTTAGTGCACTTGCAAGAAATATCTTATTCAAGAGTTAATCACCCTGATGAGGTTTTTACAATTGGAGAAAAGCATGATCTTTTAGTAATTACAGTGGACAAAGAAAAACTACAAGTTGGCTGTTCTGTTAAACAACTTTCTCCTGATCCCTTTGAAAATATTACAAACTATGAATTGAATAAAGTTTATAAAGTTAAGGTAGTTAAATTAATGGATTTTGGTGCTTTCTGTGAACTTGAAAAAGGGTTATCAACTTTACTACATTCAAGCGAATTAAGTTGGACTAAGAAAAATATTTCAGCAAAAAAAATGTTCGCTGTAGGTGATGAGATTGATTGTATAATTACAGAAATTGATAAAGAAAAAAGAAGAGTTGCGATTTCTCACCGTCTAACAAAAGAAAATCCATTTGAAACTTTTGAAAAAAAGTACCCTGTTGGATCTGAAGTTGAAGGTGAAGTGGTTAGTAAGAATGAATACTCTCTTTTCTTAAAAATTGAAGATATAGATATTGATGCATTCTTGCATTGTAATGATCTTACTTATCTTACCAATGGAGAAGAGGAGCTAGCTAAACATAAAATTGGGGATAAATTTAAAGTTAAAGTTTTAGAAGTTAAAGCAGAAGAGCAAAAAGTGCGAGTTGGTTTACGTCAAACTCAACCAGACCCTTTTGATTGGTTTAATAATAAAAAAGTGAAAGAAACAATTACTGTTAAAATTATATCAACTGATATCAAAGGTTTAGTTGTTAGACCTGAAGGTTGTGAAATGGACTTCATCATCAAAAAATCTGCAATCGCTATTAATGCTGCTGATGCTAGACCCGCAAGGTTTACAGGTGGAGAAAGAATTGACTGTGCAATATCTGAATTAGATCTAACTAAAAGAAAAGCTACATTGAGTATTAAGTTATTGGAAGAAATGGATAAAAAAGAAGCTTTAGATAAGTATGGCTCTGAAGGTTCTGGAAAAAATTTACCTTTCTCTTCTTTATCAGAAGACTTAGAAAAGAAAAAAAAAGAAGACGAATAAAAATTGGCAATTGTTAAATCAAAACTTTTAAAACAATTAACCGACAACTATCCAAATTTTTTAAAAAAAGATTTAGAGAAATTTACAAATATCATTTTGGTTGAGATCAAACAAGCTCTCAAACGTGGAGATCGTGTTGAACTGAGAGGTTTTGGCATTTTTTCAACTAATACGCAAAAAGCTAGAATTTCTCGAAATCCCAAAACTGGAGAAAAAGTGAATACACCTGAAAAGAAAACAATTCACTTTAAAATGGCGAAGGAAATGTTTAAAAAATTGAACAATGACGAATAAAAATATCTTCGTAGCCTGTGATGTCTCAAGTCAAAAAGAAATATTAGATTTACTAGAATTAATTCATGAAGATATTTCAGGAATTAAAATTGGTTTACAATATATAACCCAAAGAAGCCCTGAAGAAATAAGAGAACTTTCAAAATTTAAGAAACCTATTTTTTATGATGGAAAATTTTTTGATATTAAAAATACATTAGTAGAATCAATAAAATCTCTTAAAGATTTAAATGTAAATTATGCAACAGTTCATCTGCTTAATGGCTTTGATGCTCTTAAAGCAGCTAACGAAGCTGCAGAAAAAATTAATCTTAGATTATTAGGAGTTTCAATTTTAACAAGCTTTGAGAATGAAGATTTAGAAAATTTAGGTTTTAATAATAAAGTTGAAGCACAAGTAAAGAAGTTAATTAAAATTGCAATGGATGCAAACTTGCATGGTGTTATTTGCAGTCCATTAGAGATAAAAATGATCAAAGAGATTGCTCCTAGACTTAAATGTTTTACCCCCGGCATTAGAATGAAAGATACTAAAGATGATCAAAAAAGAACTATGAGTGCTAATGAAGCTATTAAGGAAGGCAGTGATTGTTTGATAATTGGTCGACCCATTACTAAAGGTGATCCAAAAGAAAATATTAAAAATATACTTTTGTCTATAAAATAGATGAAAGTAAAAATTTGTGGAATATCTGATTCCAAAACTTTACAATTTTTAACAGCACATTCTCACCCTCCAGAATATATTGGTTTTATTGTTAATTATTCGAAATCAAAGAGATTTGTTGAATTTGATAAACTTAAAGAACTTTTAAAAATTGATAAAAAAAATTCTAAGTATGTTGCTGTGCTTGTTAGTCCTAATGAAGATATTTTGGAAAAAATAAAAGACTTAGCTTTTGATTATTACCAAATTTATGACTGTTCTTCAGGTGAGATAAAATTTATTAAAGAAAAATATCACAAAAAAATTATTGTAGCTATCACTGTCAAAGATCAAAATGATATTGTAAAATTTATGGAATACAATGAGCTTGCTGACGTGATACTATTTGACAGTAAGGGTTATGAGAAAAGCTTGTCTTTTGATCATCAGTTAATCAAAAACCTTAAAATGGATAAAGAGTTAATGTTGGCAGGAAATATTCGTATAGAAGATAACCTTCAAAATTATAAAGAAATAGCAGATATTATAGATATTTCTGGAGGTCTAGAAACATCTGGATTAAAAGATACATCAAAAATTAATATTTTTTTAAACAAAATTAAACAAATTAATAATGAAACTTAAAAAAAAAGTTCCTTTAATTGATCAGCATGACAAGTATGGCTTTTGGGGTGGTAAATTTGGTGGAAGTTTTATTCCTGAAACTTTAAAAAAACCTATTGAGGATTTAACAGTTCTTTTTGAAAAACTAAGACATAATAAAAAATTTTTAAAACAAAAAGATTTTTACTTTAAAAACTACATAGGTTCTCCTACTTCATTTATAAAACTTCAAAAACTAACTAGCCACCTTGGTGGAGCACAAATATATGCTAAAATGGTCTCTGAGGCGAACGGAGGTGCTCACAAAATTTATAATGCTACAGTTCATTGTCTTATTGCTAAAAAAGCAGGTAAAAATTATGTTGTGGGAGATACGGGGGCTGGCTATGCGGGAAAAATGCTAAGTATGGCTGCTAAAAAATTTGGTCTTAAGTGTAGAATATTCATGGGTGCAAAAGACATAAAGAGACAAAAACCTAATGTAGAAGCAATGAAAAAAAATGGGGCTGAAATTGTTCCTGTTTATTCTGGAAGTCAGACACTGGTTGATGCTGTTAGTGAGTGTATGAGATATTGGGTTTCAAACTGTAATAACACTCATATGTGTGTCGGCTCAACAGTTGGTCCTAATATTTTTGTTAAAATTTGTGGTTGGAGTACCTCTCAAATTTCAAAAGAATTAAAACTACAACTTAAATATGAATTTAAAAAATTGCCAAAAAAAATTAAGCTTATTAATTGTATTGGTGGTGGAAGTTCTGCTTATGGGTTTTGGAGTGACTTTATTGATTATGATAAAAAACAAATTGAATTAATTGGTGTTGAGGCTGGAGGAGCTAAAAACTCTAAACTACATGCAGCACCTTTAACAAATAATGCTAAACTTGGAATTTTGCATGGAGCGGCTGCTTACGTATGTCAAAACAGTGAGGGACAAATTAATGATACTGAGTCAATTTCAGCAGGGTTAGATTACCCAGGTGTATCTCCAATTCATTGTTTTTTAAAAGATACTAAAAGAGCAAGATATACATCAGCTACAGATGAGGCTGCATTAAGCGCTTATAAACTTGTCACGAGACTTGAAAAAATAAACCCAAGTTTAGAGCCATGTCATGCGTTTGCAGAAGCTATTAAAATTGCACCCAAATTAAGTAAGAATACAATTATTATTGTAAATTCTTGTGGTGATGCAAAAAAGGATAGAGATATTTTAAAAGTAAGATTGGGGAAAATTAATTAATATGTCTTTAATTAACTTAGCTTTTAAAAAAACTAAGAATGAAAAAAGACCTGCTCTATTAACCTACATTGTTGCAGGTGATAATACCAAAAAAGAATCTTTAGAAATATTAAAGTCTATAGCTGACTATGCTGATATTTGTGAAATAGGTTTTCCTCACAATACTCCCATTGCTGATGGGGGCCAAATTCAATCAAGTGCATACAGAGCTTTAAAGAATGGTATCAAAATTAAAGATGTCTTTTCAATTGTAAAAGATTTTAAAAAATCAAAACAAGCAAAACCAGTAATTTTGATGGGTTATTATAATGTAGTCTTTCAGTATGGTGACGATAACTTTATTAGCATTTGCAGAAAAGTGGGTGTTGATGGTTTGATTGTGGTTGATTTACCTTATCCAGAAAACAAAATATTTGCTCAAAAATGTAAAAAAATGAATATTAATTTTATTCAATTAGTGTCCCCCACTACATCCCAGAAAAGAATGAAAAATATTATTAAAGATTCGCATGATATGATTTATTATATATCAATGTTATCGACAACAGGAGGTAAGCTAAAAGTTTCACCTAAAAAAATTCTAAAAAGATATAATAAAATTAAAAATCTAAACAAAAATAAAAATATAGTTATTGGGTTTGGTATTACAGAAAAGACTATAGCTTCGTTAAAAAAATCTGATGGATTGGTAGTAGGCAGTGCTTTATGTAAAGAAATCTCTAAATCTATTCAAAAAAGACAAAATCCTGTCACAAATGTAACTAATATTGTAAAAAGACTAAGAAAAAAAA
Organism: uncultured Candidatus Pelagibacter sp.; assembly: GCA_905618805.1. Classification (GTDB taxonomy): domain Bacteria; phylum Pseudomonadota; class Alphaproteobacteria; order Pelagibacterales; family Pelagibacteraceae; genus Pelagibacter. The sequence continues at coordinate 48,589 of CAJQSZ010000008.1, read as the reverse complement.
TTATATGAACTGGATTAAAAAAACTTTACGTTTTAGTGAAAAAATAAAAAAGATTATTAGGACAAGAGCAACCAAGGCTGACATTGCAAGTAGTGACTGGACATCTTGCTGCAAAGGCCCCATTCTTAAAAAAGATTTAGAAGAAAATTTATGGGTTTGCCCATCTTGTAACAAGCATCACAGAACAAGCCCACGTCAAAGGTTTGATATTGTTTTTGGAAAAAATAATTATGAAGTTTTAAAAACACCAATACCTCAGGATGATCCTTTAAATTGGAACGATTCAAAAACCTATAAAGATAGATTAAAGGCTGCACGTAAAAAAACAAGTATGAATTGTGGAATGATGGTAGTTGACACAAATATTAAAAGTTTAAAGCTCACTGCTATTGCGTCAGACTTTGATTTTATAGGTGGCTCAATTGGTGCTGCTGAAGGTGAGGCCTTCTTATACGGAATTCAACACGCTATTGAAAACACACAACCTTTTGTGGTCTTCACCTCAGGTGGGGGAATGAGAATGATGGAGTCATTAATCTCACTTTCACAGATGACCAGAACAACTTTAGCAATCAATGAACTTAAAAAAAATAATCTTCCTTATCTTGTTGTGTTAACAGACCCAACAGCTGGTGGTATCACAGCATCATATGCAATGTTAGGTGATCTTCATTTAGCAGAACCTGGGGCGCTTATAGCCTTTGCTGGAGCAAGAGTTATTCAAGGAACTGTTAGGGAAGAATTACCTGAAGGATTTCAAAGAAGTGAATATGTTGAAAAAACTGGCTTTGTGGATTTAATTGTTGAGAGAAAAGACCTAAGAGAAAAAATTGATACATTATTATCAATATTGCTAAATAAAAATTCTGCTATAAATTTATTAGAAAATGAAACTTCAGAAAATAGTAGAGCGATTACAAAAGCTGCATCCTAAAGAGATTGATCTAAGCCTAGATCGAACTAAAAATCTTTGTCAAAAATTAGGAAATCCTCAAGATCAAATTAATTGTATTTCTGTGGTGGGTACCAATGGAAAATATTCAACTATTCAAGCACTCTGTGCCATTCTAAAAGAGGCTGACTATAAATGTAATATCTACACTAGTCCTCACATACAAAAAATTAATGAAAGATTTATTTATAACAACAAACCTTTAACTGATGATGAATTAGCTAATTTATTATCTGAAATAGAAGAGATAAATGGTGGAACACAAATTACTTTCTTTGAAATATTAACAGTTGCATTCTTCCATTATGCTAAAAAATATCCCAAAAATATTAACTTAATTGAGTCTGGTTTGTTTCATAGATTCGATGCAACAAATATATTGAAAAAAAATTTAGCAAGTGTTGTGACAGCTATTGGACTTGATCATTTAGATTGGCTACCAAGTGAAGAGCAAACCGTTGAGAAAATTATATTTGAAAAAACTTCAACTTTATTAGATTCAAAAATTATTGTTGCAAAACAGAATTCTAATGAGATTAGTAACTACATTGAAAAAATTATTAAAAACAACCAATCTAAAAAAATAACCTTTAATAATAACTATAGTTTTGCTCTTAAGGAAAATGATTTTTTTATTTTTGAAGATGAGTTTGGTAGTATTAAACTTCCAAGGCCCAATCTACCTGGGGAATTTCAATTAGAAAATATTTCAACTGCTATTGCAACAGCTAGACAATTAAGTGATTATAAAATAACCAATGAACATATAAAAAGCGGTATTACTAAAATTAAAAGTATTGCTCGCCTGCAAGAAATTAAATTTGGTAAACTAAAAAATTTAGTTAAGGATAATCAATTATTTATAGATGGTTCGCACAACCCTCTTGGAGCAAAAGTATTAAACCAATATTTACAAAGTCTAAATTGTAAAAAACATATTATTTTAGGAATGATGGCTAATAAAGATCATAACGCTTATATTGATTATTTTAAGGATATTGAAACTTTAACGACAATCGATATCCCAAATCAATCAAATGCAATTAAAGGAATCGAGCTTAAAAAAAAAATTAAAAACTTTTCTGATATTAATTATAAAAAATCGGTAGAAGAGGCCATCTCTTCAATCAAAATTCAAGAAAATGATATTGTTCTAATCACAGGATCTTTATATCTAGCTGGAGAAATCTTAAACTTAAATTAGATGTTTTCTTTAATCCAAGAAACAATATCTGACTTGGGCGTTGAACCAACTTTTGTTGATTTTAGCTCTCCATCTTTAAATAATAACATCGTAGGAATTCCTCTAACGCCATATTTTGTTGGGGTGTTTGGTTCATTATCAATGTTGTGTTTTGCTATTATAACTTGATCTGCCATTTCATCAGAAATTTCTTCTAATGTTGGTCCTATTTGCTTACATGGTCCGCACCACTCGGCCCAAAAATCAACTACAATTGGTTTTGAAGATTTTAATACTTCTGTATCGAAATTGTCATCAGTTACACTTATTGTTGCCATAATAGATCTTATATATTTGATTCAACTTATTATTCAATGTGTAAAAAAATCTTTTTTTAATTAATTCACCAAGAGCTAAGCTTGCTCGTATTTTTTTTGAATACCTTCAACAAATTCATTGATTTCATCCAAAAACTTGAGCTTTTTCTCATCTTTATCGTTGGTGTATCTATCTCTTAAATTATCACACTCAAAATAAAACTCCTTACATGTCCACCATTTCTCTTTCTCATCACTTAATATTCTCTCAGCTATCCCTCTTTTTATAGTTTTGAACATATCTGCAGGTAATGTTTCTGGTGATTCTTGATAAATTATCTTTTTCCCAAAACTTACCATTCTCTCATCTTCAAATTTATCTAGTAAAATTAATTTGTCCTTCCAAGACGCTGCATGCCATTTTGGAAATAACGCTGTATCTTTTTGAGGTGTAAATTTTTTATAAATCGTCTCTTCAGCAAGTAGATCAACCTGTGAATCAAATTGTGCTTTATCTTCAGCAGTTTCTCTTAATGCAGTTAAAACATTTTGAGAGAATCTTTCATTATCGTTTACTAATTTTGCACGCTTTTTAATTAAATCAAGATCAAGATTACAATATGGTTCAGTTTGTAATCCATAACTTGCATCTAAAATTATAGGAGCTTTGTTTGATCTTATAGTTCTTAAAAACTTTAATTTTTTAATAGCAGTTTTAAGTTCTGAAATTGACATATCAAATAATGGAATTGGATCAATTTTAAGATCAAATGCTTGACCCCATTGATAAACTGGATGAATGCAATGTTTCGGGTGAAGCGGCGCAACTACAAATCTATAATTCTTACCAAAGTGGTATTCTGCTAGAGTAAACATCTTCTCAGTTTTAAATATTGTTTCTGTGTCACTCTTGTTTGCTGTTCTTAAAAAAGTATCCCATGTTTGAGGTTGATTTTTTTTAATTAAACCTAAAACCTTAACAGTTAGTTCCGCATCAAATAAAGCTGAGTGCGCACCGCTAGATTCGAAGCCATTCATTCTAGCTAATGATTCTAGTTTCATTACTGCATTACCTTTTGCATTTATTTCTGTTTTTACTACACTCTCATCAACAGCATGTGCTCCTCTTGCTATGTTTAATCCATCATGTCTTTTGTTTGGTGTAGCATTTGTAATATATGGATATCTAATTCCTCTAAAAAATTCGTTTCTTATCATCTCGTCATCAAAACCAATATTTGACCAACCCATAAATATTGCTGGGCTCCACTTTTTAAATACTGCTTCTAATTGAGATAACATTTGATAGTGACTTAGATTTCCTTTGGTTAATAAATCAACACTAGTTTTATTCACTATTAATGCCATTGCTTGAGGCACTTCTCCTTCTGGTAACCTGCATCTAAAATTAAATCTGTCTAATTCTTTAAAGTTTGCATCAACTAAAACACCACCTACTTCAATAATACTCCCCCATGAAGTGTTTGCACTGCTAGATTCTATATCCCATATTGCTAAATTCATATTAATTCATATTCCTTTGGTGATAAAATTGTTCAACTTTTTTTAAAAACTTGTTTTGATATTCTTCTAATTTTTCGCCTTGAATTCTGAAGTCTTGGAATAAATTATCTACAGTACAAAGTAAAACAATTCCTTGGGTTATTTTTGAATTGTGTACAACGTTGTGAGCTAATGAATATGCCCCTAATTGAAGGTAATAATCCTCTATCCACTCCTCTTTTTTGGGTTTGTTTGATTGTTTAAAATCTATAATAGTTTCTTGCCCTTCATATACGCCTACTGCATCGCATGTTCCAGCATATTTTCCAGGATAATATAAAGTTGCTTCAGTTCCCCAAATTTCTGACAGTTTATTTTTAATTCCTTGCTCAATAATTTCATCAGCCATTTTTTTAGATTTATTTTCTATTTCTAATAATTCTAGATTTAACTGGCCTAATAAATATTTTTCTAGAAAACTATGCATTGATGTTCCTCTGCTTGAGGCATCATTTTTAATTCTATTTGCCTCAGCTGCTCCCACTCGCGCTTTCCAGTTTGCAAGGGATGCTTTTTTTTCTTCACTTTGTGTTGCTTGTAAAATTGATGTAACTGATGGAAGCTTTTGTTGGTTAACAGCATACATTCTTGAGCCGCTGACCATAGATCTCATAGATTTTGGATATGAAAATTTATTATTCCATTTCATATTTTGTTACTTATCAAGAAACTTTTCTTCTATCTACAGTACCAACTGCGCTCATTGGACTCGAAGGATCTGGATCATCCAAAGGTGAGTCATCATCAACATTTTTAATGTTTTCTAAAGTTCTATTTATTGTTCTTGCATCTGTACCAAAACTATCAACAACTTTCATTGCTTCTTCTAATTTTTTTCTAAGAACAATTATATTATCAAAATGTCTTGTAAACCTTGTGCTTATTGTTTTTAATTGATTATAAATTTCTGTAGCACCCTTTTGAACTTTTAATGATTGAAAACCCATATGTAAAGATTGTAAGTAAGCTGAAAGAGTATTTGGACCACAAATTACAATTTTATATTTTTTCATTAATTCTTGAGTTAATAATTCTTTAGTAGTTGCATCTTGGTATTCGGTTAATTCTTTATATAAGCTTTCAGTTGGTGCATAAACTATTGCGAAATCTGTAGTTTTTGGTGGCACTATGTATTTTTCGTTAACACTTTTAGCTTTAGCTTTAAATGCTGTAGCCAATTTTGTTCTAGCATCTGCAACTGCTTTTTTATCATCAGCATCATATGCGTCTGTAATTGCTTTAAATTTTTCTACTGGAAAATGGGAGTCTACTGGAACCATTACATCATCTTGAAGTTTGATTGCAAATTCTACATTTTCACTTGTGTCCTCTTTCATTTTAACATTTGTCATAAATTGTGAGACAGGTAATAAGTCTCTAATTAGAGCATCCAAACTAAACTCAGCAAGAGTTCCATATTTTTTAACACCCGCTAAAATTTTAGTTATGCCCTCTTGGCTTTTATTTAATAATTCGACCTGACTATTGAAGTTTCCTACTTTTTCATCAACTTTAGTTAAAGCTTCTGTCATGTCTTTAGTAACCCCAGTTGATAGGTTATTAAATGAAGTCGACATAGAACCTAGTGAAGTATTAATAGTAGTACTTAAAGTATCTTTTAATGAAGTAATTTCTATTTTTAAATTAGCCATCTCTTCAGCACTTTTATTTTCATTTTCATCTTTTGGCTTAGATTTTAAATTTAGATAAAGAATAATTAAAGTGGCTGCTAGCAATATGATTAATGTGATTAATAAAACTGTGTCCATGATTCTCCGAGTATATCATAATATAGGATAATATCCTCTTTTGTTGATAACTACATTTATTTTAGTAAAAGTAATTATATGGAAATTTTATTAATATTAAAAATACTCCTTATTGTTGGGGCTATCGTTACAGCGTACGCAATACTTAGAAACCTTGATATTATTAAGATTATCTTAGTTTATTTTAAAGACTTGATTCTTAGAAAGTAATTTAACTAATTTTTTAACCAGACTATCTTTTAGAGAAGATTTTGAAGCCATCATACAGGCTTCTGATTTTAATATTTCACCATCTTTAAGTATTCGAAGATTATTAGCTCTTAAAGTTTCACCAGATGAGGTAATATCTGTTATAATCTCAGATGAACCAGTATAGGGATATGCCTCCGTTGCACCAAGGCTACTAACTAATTTAAATTGAGTTACACCCTTAGAAAATAAAAACTCTCTTGTTAAATTTGGATATTTTGTTGCAACTCTTAATCTTTTCTTCTTTTTATCCTTAAATTCAAAAGCAATTTCCTCAAGGTCTGCAACTGTTTGAACATCAATCCAAGGATCTGGAATGGCCACAACTAAAGTTGCTTTGCCCAATCCATACTTCTTAACTACATTAATTTTATTTTGAATATTAATTTCACTCTCTTTTAATAAATCATAACCAGAAAAACCAAGATCTAGAGATCCATCTCCAAGTCTCTCAACTATCTCTCTTGCATGTAAATAAAGTATTTTAACATTAGATAAGTTTTTAATGGATCCTAATAAATCTCTTTCTCCTCTTTCAGATACTAAATTTAATTTATTTTTTTTAAAGATTTTTAATATGTCCTTTCTAAGTCTACCTTTGCTTGGAATTCCAATATTAATTATATTTTTTATCATTATGAATTTAAATTTAAAGCGGCTCCTACTGCTGGAACTTGTTTTTTTGATCCAAGATCTGAAATTAATTTGTCATATCGTCCACCATTAATTATATTAATATTTTTGGATTTAGACTTGATATCAATTTTAAACACCATGCCCGTATAATATTCTAGCTGACGTCCAAAAGAGGCTGAAAACTCTACATTTAATTTTTGAATTTTGTTTAATGTAGTTGGAAAATATTTTTGATCCACAGCTAGGTTAATCTTATTTCTTTTAAAAAAGGTATTTAATTTATCGGCTGCTTGATTTATTGGACAATTAATTTTCAAAAACTCTTTAATAATTTTTGAATCATTTTTACCTCTACTTGCTCTTCTTGGATCTTTAATTTTATTATTAAATCTCTTTAAAATCTCTTCAATCGATCGGCCTGCAACTATTGTTTGCTGATTATCTTTTAACATTTTTAAATATCTTTTTTTATCCACTTCAACGATTGTTGGATCAACATCAGAATTAGTCTCTAATCTTTTTAATAAATCATTAAAATAATCTTCTCTCCAAAAGTGTCTTGAAAGTCTAAGTTTCCATCGTTTTGGAATATCCAACTTTGAAATTAGTAAATTGAAAATTTCCACATTCCCAATCTTCAAAGTTCCTTTTGAATAGTTTAAATTTGATAAAGATTTTAAAGCAGTATTAATAATTTCTTTGTCATCAATTTTTTCATCTTTAGAGCCAATTATTTCAAAACCAACTTGATTTCTAACAATAGAATCTTTTTTGTTATTTGATTTTCTGTATGCCTGACCACTATAAAATATCTTCTCTTTACCCTTTAGTTTGTTCTCTAAGTACCTTAAGCACGATGCAATAGTTAGATCGGGTCTAAGACATAGTTCACTGCCATTTTGATCAATAAATGAGAAGATATACTTCTTGAAACTTTCTCCTGACCTTTGCATAATATGATTAGCCTCAATTACCGAAGGTAAATCAATGTACTTAAACCCTTTAGATTTTACTGATCTAAGAATTTTTTCAGATAAATTTTTTGATTTCATCAATTAAGTTCTCTTTTGGAAATGTAACTTGGTTGTTTTCACCCTTAACCCCTAAAAGATTTTTTAGAGTAATCGTATTATCTTTAAATTCATTCTCACCACAAATCACTGCAATAGGACACTGTTTTTTATTAGCATAGGTTAATTGTTTTCCAAGATTTTTTTTACTATCTAAAAATATTTCAGAATTAATATTGTTATCTCGTAAAACTTTTAAAATCTCATAATAATCTTTTAAATATTTTTCATCCATTACGCAGATAATTACTGGTTTTTTCTCGTCTACTTTTATTTGATCTAATTGTAACATTGCAAATAATAATCGATCAACTCCAATGCTCATTCCAGTTCCTGGTATATCAACTCCCTTAAATCTTGAGATTAATTTGTTATATTGTCCACCTGAACAGATACTTCCAATATCAACCTCTTTTCCTTTGTTGTTTGTTGCTTTGAAGTTCAAGTTTGTTTCAACACAAAACCCATCATAATAAGCAAGGCCTCTAACAATGGTAAAATTAGTCTTTATCTGACCTAGATAGTCACCATAACTTGCAACTTCTAATAAATTCTCTAACTCTTTAATTCCTTCTTGAGATAGTGGATTTTTTAAATTGTCTTTTAATTCTTTTAAATTTTTTACTTTTAAAAAATTAATAATTTGTGAAGCTTCATCATCAGTTAAGTTAGCACCTTTAGTAACTGCCCCACTAACATCTACTCTTTCTTTTTTTAATAAATCTTCAACTCCTCTTAATCCAAAACCAGGTTTATCTAGCTTATCAATAGCTCTCATAACTTTTAATTTTTTATCATCAGATATTTTAAGATCTTTAATTAACCCTTGAACAATTTTTCTATTACTAATGTTAATTACAAACTGATCTTTTTTTAATCCACAAGAAAGGAGTGTGCTTGCAATTAAATTACATAGTTCTGCGTTTGCTTGTGCTGGGTTAACATTACCTACAATATCACAATCTGCTTGAGTGAACTCACGATACCTAGCATTACCTGCTTTTTCATTTCTAAATACGTTTTGAATTGCATATCGTTTATAAGGTAAAGGTAATTCTTGATTATTTTGTGCAACAAATCTAGCTAATGGACTTGATAAATCATATCGAAGAGTAATACTTTTTTCACCATCCTTAAATGAGAATACATCTGACATTAGATTGCTGTCATCATCTGCAAGAAATGATCCTATATTTTCACTAATTTCAAATGATGGAGTTTCAAGTGGTTCAAAGCCAAACTTTACAAAATTATTCTCAATAATATTAATTAACTTTTTCTTGAGAATTAATTTCTTATTCCATCTATCTTCAAACCCTGAGGGTAACCCAGGAATTAATTTATTTTCTTTATTCATTTTTTTTGGTACCCGCGCTTGGAATCGAACCAAATCCTATAGTTCCACAAACTATCGTACTAACCGTTATACTACGCAGGCATTCCTTGTTTTTATATTATTTTTGTGTGGATTAAAATTATATTATAAATAAATAGCCTACAGGCTATGTAAGCAAACTCTGTGAGTACTTCTTGAAGTCTCTCTGTATGTAATATTCATAATCATTGGCAGTCTTTTAAACAATTCTAAATAATATTCAATAATAATTTAAAAAATTTTTTAGGGTGATGGTGGTGGCCCCAACTGGACTCGAACCAGTGACACACGGATTTTCAATCCGATGCTCTACCAACTGAGCTACAGGGCCCCATACTAACCTCTAAAAGTGATACGACCTTTGGTCAAATCGTAAGGCGTCATTTCTACTTGAACCTTATCACCTTGGAGTACTCTAATTCTATTCTTACGTAATTTGCCAGCAGCATGCGCTGTAACAATATGGCCATTTTCTAATTTAACTCTGAACATTGCGTTTGGAAGTAGATCCTCAACAATTCCTGAGAACGACAGCATTTCTTGTTTTGACAAATTTATTTACTCCTAATTCTTTTTTCTACTGATCTAGCGTGTCCCACTAAACTCTCGTAGTTTGCAAGTGTTATAACTGATGGGCCAAGCGTTACAATCCCTTTTTTTGATAGGTTTATATATGAAATTCTTTTGTAAAATTCATTAACACTAATACCACTTGAATATCTTGCTGACGAATTAGTTGGTAATACGTGATTAGAACCAACATTATAATCTGTCATAGCCATAACGGCATATTTGCCTAGACAAATAGACCCTGCATTTTTAATTTTTCCAACTATTTTTTTATAGTTTTTAATATTAAGTTCCAGATGCTCTGGTGCAATTTTATTTACAGTATCAATAATTTTTTGATCAGACTGCATATAAATTAAGATTCCATTATTGATTAAACTATTTTTTGCAATTATTTTTCTTGGTAAATCTTTCAATTGTTTTTTAATTTCTTTATTAACTTTTTTTATAATTAATTTATCTTTTGAAATTAAAATACATTGAGCAAGATTATCGTGTTCTGCTTGTCCTATAAGATCACTTGCAATCCATTCTGGATTTGAAAACTTATCACAGACAATTGTCACCTCGGAGGGTCCAGCAATCATCCCTTCAATTCCAACGTCACCAAAAACTTCTTTTTTAGCTGCTGCTACATAAGAATTTCCAGGGCCAACAATTTTATCTACTTTTTTAATTTTTTTAGTACCATATGCAACTGCTGCAATCGCTGAAGGCCCACCTATTGAATAGATCTCTTTAACTTTACATTTTCTTGCAGCATACAATACTGCTGGATTTTGATTACCTTTTTGACCTGGATTAATCATCACCAATCTTTTAACACCCGCAACAAGGGCTGGAATTGCATTCATTAAAACACTTGATGGGTATGAAGCTGTTGAGCCTGGCACATAAATTGCAACCGATGAAATTGGAATATATTTATATTCTAATTTATTTTGTAGTTTATCTGTGTAAGAGATATCATTAAATTTCTGCAAAGAGTGAAATTTATAAATTCGATTATAAGCAAGATCAATTGCCTTTTTAATCTTTAAGTCTAGAGATTTTATGGTTTTAGTTATTTTCTTAGGATTTGGAATAATGATACTATTTTTATTAAACCTTTTCTCATATTTTAAAACAGCCTTATCACCATTTTTTTTAACATCTTTAATAATTTTAATAACTGAAACTGAGTTAAACTGAACTTTATTTTTTCGTTTAGACAGCAATTTATCTAAAGCTACATCAAAATTTTTAATTTTACTGTCTAATATCTTAATCATTAATCAATTTTGTTTTGATCATCTAGGGTTACTTCAATTATTTCTGTCGATAAAGTTATATATGCATTATTAGTAAAGATTAAGCTTATCTCATAATTATCTTTATTTTTTAGGTAATCCATAGTTATCAATTCAAGTTTTTGATTAAAATCACCTTGCTTTATATTTTTAGATTTAACACTATCCACAAATTCAAATTTACAGATACTATTTACTTTTTTACCCTCATTTTTTGTTTCAATTTTAGTACGCTTTAGGGATAACAAAAAAACCTTATTTGTTTGGAGGTATTTGATATCACTAACTTTAATTTCAGCTCCCGCACAACAAGCTGAAATCATTTGTAATCCCTCATTATCGTTTGCAATAATTTTTGATAAATATTTTTTTTCCATTAATTGATTCTTCTAATCTTAGCACCTATCTTTTTTAGCTTCTTTTCTATGCTCTCATACCCTCTATCAAGATGATATATTCTATTAATTATAGACTTTCCTTTAGAAGCAAGTGCTGCAAGTATTAAGGAGACAGATGCTCTTAAATCTGTTGCCATTAATTCTGCTGCTTCAAATTTAATATTTCCCTCTATTGTTGCTTTATTTCCTTTGACAGAAATTTTTGCTCCCATTCTGTTTAACTCCGCTACATGCATAAATCTATTTTCAAATATTTCTTCTCTAATAAAAGATTTTTTATTAGCTTTGCATAATAGGACCATCATTTGTGCTTGTAAATCTGTTGGAAAACCAGGATAAGGAGATGTTTTAATATTTATATTTTTAATTTTCTTACTTCCTTGAATTAATATTTCATTTTTTTTTTTAATAATTTTTGCACCTACTTTTTTTAAAATATCAATTTCTGTACTAATAATTTTTGGATCTATTCCTACAATCTTTAAATTTCCCTCTGTTAAGGCGGCTGCAATTAAATAGGTTCCTGCTTCTATTCTATCTGGCATTACTTCATATTTTGTTTCACTAAGATTGTTTACTCCATTAATCTTAATAGTTCTTTTTGAAGTCCATTTAATATTGCATTTCATCTTAATTAAAAAATTAACCAAGTCTTTAATCTCAGGCTCTATTGCACAATTTGATAATGTTGTTTTTCCATTAGCTAGACATGCTGCAATAATTAAATTTTCAGTAGCACCAACTGAAATTTTTGGAAATTTAATATTTGCTCCAACTAACCCTCTGGGAGCGTTTGCATGAACATATCCTTGGATAATTTTATATTTTACTCCAAGTTTTGATAAAGCTTGTAAGTGAATATCAACTGGCCTTGAACCAATCGCACAACCACCTGGTAAAGATACTTTTGCTTTACCAAACTTTGCAAGTAATGGGCCCAAAACTAATATTCCTGCTCTCATAGTTTTAACCAGATTATAAGCTGCAAAAGTTTTAGTTTGTTTGTTGTTGTTAATAGTTAGTGTTTTTTTATTATCTTCAATAGTAGAACCTAAAGACTTTAATAATAGTACCATTGTCTCAATATCTTTTACCTTAGGTAGGTTTGTTAAAAATATTTTTTTGTCAGACAATAAGGTGGCAGCCAAGATTGGCAGAGACGCATTTTTAGATCCCGAAATTCTAATTTGTCCCTTGAGCTTTGCTGCTCCAAAGACTTCCAGTTTTTTCATGATTATACTTTTGGTAAAGTTACTCCAGTTTGACCCATATATTTACCTTTACGATCAGCATATGAAGTTTCTGGAGCCTGATCTCCTTTTAGGAATAAAAATTGGGCAACTCCTTCATTTGCATATATTTTTGCTGGTAGTGGAGTGGTATTTGAAAATTCTAGAGTTACGGTACCAAAAAATTCTGATTCAATTGGTGTTACGTTAACTATAATTCCAGTTCTCGCATATGTACTTTTACCAACAACAATACACATAATATTTCTTGGAATTTTAAAAACCTCTATTGTAGTTCCTAGAGCAAAGGAATTTGGTGGAATTATAATATATTCAGAGCTTTTCTTTGTAACAAAATTATCTGAAGTAAATTTTTTGGGATCAACAATAGAAGAGTTTACATTGTGAAATATTTTAAATTCATCAGCTACTCTCGCATCATAGCCAAATGAACTTAGACCATAAGAAATTTTACCATCTCTTATTTGTTTGTCTATAAAAGGAAAAATCATAGCCTCTTCGAGTGCAAGTTTTCTTATAGATTTATCTGAAAGTACTGACATTATTTACTTTTCTTCTTGTTTTTTTTTTGAGAAATTTTTCTTTTTTTAAGATTCTTTTTTAGAGCTAAACTTAATCTTTCATTTTTTTCTTTACCACTCATTATTTATCTGGATTAGTTAAAAAATCTAAAGTGATAGGCTTTGATGCATCTAAAGTTTTCTCTGGCTCTTCTTCTGCTCTTGGACCCTCTTTAGCTTCACGTTTTGCTCTTTTTTCAGCAAGCTTCTTTTCTCTCTTAGCTTGCTTCTCCATCAGCTTGTTGCCTTTTGTAGATTTATAATCATAATGAATTCCCATAAAAATATCCTATGCTAGATATAAATCATTATTTGAAAAAAATTAAGGCAATATTTTGAAAAAAATGATTTATTACAGTAATACTACAATAAATACCATAATAGCCCCTGTAGTTAAATGGTATAACATGTCCATGGTAAGGATAAATTTCAAGTTCGATTCTTGGTGGGGGCACCAGATTATTTTTTATAGAAAAATTTTTTAGCAATAATTGTAACTATTATTAAGGTCATGAACCCAAGCATTGGAATATATATGTCTGGTGAATATATTAAATCTATAATTCTTGGAGCTTCTAAATTTTGTTCTATAATTTTTTCAAGTCCACTTCCAATTGATACAACTAAAAATAATTGTGGCATTAGTCCTATTAATGTTGCCCAAAAAAAATTGCTTAATCTAACATTAAAAATACAAGGCAATACATTTGACAGTGCAAAAGGAATTCCTCCTATAAACCTATAAGCTAAAAGATAAATAAATTCTGATTTTTTAAATTTTATTTCTAAATTTTTAAATCTTTTTAGAAATTTTTCTTTAATTAATTCTTTAAAAAAATAATTACCAAGCATATATAAAATTGTTGCACCAATAGTCATTCCAATTATTAAAATAAATATTCCAAACCACTTACCAAAAATAAACCCCGCTAGGAGTGCAACAGGCACACCAAATCCAGCCATGACAACCCAAACAATTGTGGATATTAAGAATATTAAAGAAATTAAAAATAAGTTAGTTTGCTTTAATCCAAAAAAATAATCCCTGTTATTTTTAATAAATTCGTAACTGGTTAATTCTTCAAGGGTGAATTTTGATAAAAAAAAGTATAAAAATGATGAAACAACTAGAAGATAAAATAAACCTAAAATTATCTTAACTTTTTTTGATTTTTCCATAATTAACAGATGGTATTATAAAATCTTCTATTTGCTATTTATACATATAATTACTATAAAGAGCGAAATTTAAAAAAACTTAAATAAATCCTATGAAAAGAACATATCAGCCCAAAGTTGGAAAGCGTCTTAAAAAACATGGTTTCAGATCTAAGATGGCAACTAAAGGTGGAAAAAAACTTCTTAAAAGAAGACGTGATAAAGGACGTAAGGATCTTACGGTATCATCTACTCAAAAAAAGCCAAAAGGCAAATAAACTAGACTAAATGAAAAGCAAAATTGTTGCTCTTTCTAAAGACGAAGATTTCAAAAATTTACTTAAGAAGAAAAAAATCTCAAATAAATATATCACTGTATTTTTTGGTCCTCTTGTGGACAAGGATAATAAAAAACTAAACATCAGCTTTGTAGCTAAAAAAAAACTAATCCGTGGTGCGGTAAAAAGAAATAAAGTTAAAAGAAGATTAAGAAACATTATGAACGAGGCTGTAAAAAATATATCAATAAACTTTAACTATTCTTACCTCGTGATTGCGAAAATAACTATGCTAAACAATGAATATACGATAATAAAAGATACTTTATTTCAAGACATAGAAAAGATTAAGTAATGAATATTATATCAAACATTTTAATTGGCCTGATCAAATTTTATAAAATGGTTATTAGCCCTTACTTGACTCCTTCATGTAGATATCTTCCAACATGTTCTGAATATACCATTGAATGCTTAAGAGTATATGGACTCATTAAGGGAATCTCAAAAAGCACAAAAAGAATCTTCTCGTGTCACCCTATTAAAATATTGGGTGGTAGCGAAGGATTTGATCCAGTAAATAAAGAATTTAAGGCTAAGAAATAATGGATACTAGAAATGTAATAGCAGCAATATCGTTATCAGCAGCAGTTATAATTTTATACTCTCTTTTTTTTCAACCAGATCCCACAACCATCAAGCAAAATTTATCTGAAAAAAAAAAGATAGAAAACAATACCGATACTCCTAGTTTAGATAAAAATGAAAACTTTGTGAAACTTTCAAGAACAGATGCTTTAAAAGAAAATGATAGAATTCAATTTGAAAATGGTAGTGTTGTTGGCTCTATTTCTTTAAAAGGAGCGGCAATAGATGATTTAACTTTTAAAGAATATAATGTTGAACTTAATGGACGTGATAAAATAACTCTATTAAACCCAAGGAATGTTGAGGATGGGTACTTAATTGAAAGTGGCTTTGTAAGTACTAACAAAAACATAGATCTACCTGATGCTTCCACTGTTTGGAAAGTTTCTGGAAATAAAAGATTAACTAATAATAGTCCTGTAAAATTAACATGGAGTAATTCTCAAGGCATTACATTCGAAAAATATATAAGTTTAGATAATCAATTCTTATTTACTGTAAAAGAAAAGATAATTAATACATCAAATAAATCTTATAATTTTTATTCATATGGGCAAATAATTAGAAATAAATTACCTGAAATATCTGGTTTTTACATTTTACATGAAGGGTTTCTATCCGTACTTGATGATCAGCTAATTGAAGAAGATTATGATGATATTCAAGAAAAAAAGTTTACTCAAACTGCACAAGAAGGATTTGTTGCTATTTCAGATAAATTTTGGGTTACATCAGTTATACCTCCTAACGGAAAGGAGTTTAAAACAACTTTTGACTATAAAAATAAATTTAGAGCTAACTATATATCCACAAAAGGTATTGAGGTTAAAGCAAACAGTTCTATTGAAGAAAAAATTCAAATTATAGTTGCGGCTAAAAGAGTAAATGTCATTGATGGTTATGCTGAAAGTTTAAATATCAATAAATTTGATCTAGCGATTGATTGGGGTTTTATGTATTTTATAACTAAACCTTTATTTTTTGTTTTAGACTACTTCTTTAAATTGCTTGGTAATTACGGTTTAGCAATTATCGCCGTTACAGTTTGTATTAGATTAGCTTTCTTTCCTCTTGCCAACTTTAGCTTTAAATCGATGGGAAAGATGAAGTTATTAGCTCCAGAAATGGCTAGATTAAAAGAAATTCATAAAGATGATAAAGTGAAATTACAACAATCAATGATGGCTCTTTATAAAAAAGAAAAAGTTAACCCCATGAGTGGTTGTCTACCTATCCTAGTTCAGATTCCAGTTTTCTTTGCTTTATATAAAGTTTTATTTGTAACTATTGAAATGAGACACATGCCTTTTTATGGGTGGATACACGACTTAAGTGATAGAGATCCAACGTCTTTATTTAATGTTTTTGGTTTAATTCCTTGGGACCCACCCTCTTTCTTATTAATAGGTGCGTGGCCTATCATTATGGGTATCACTATGTTCATACAACAAAAGCTCAACCCAACCCCACCAGATCCAATACAGGCTAAAATTTTTATGTTTTTCCCAGTGTTTCTAACTGTAATTCTTGCGCCATTTCCTGCAGGTCTTGTTATCTATTGGAGCTTCAACAATATCTTCACAATGATTCAACAGTATATTGTTCAGAGAAAAATGACTATTAAAACAACTTAAATGTCATCGTTAAAAGAAGAAGAATTAATAAACATTTTACCTAAAGACGGTCCAACAGTTGAAGAGGTAAAAAAATACTTAGAAAAGTATAATAATGAATTTATTGTCATTAAATGTGGTGGTAGTGTTTTAGTTAATCCAAAATTATTTGAAATTTTTATCAAAGATGTTGTTGTTTTAAACAAACTTGGCTTTAATCCTATAATTGTTCATGGTGGAGGAAAAAGGATCAACAACAAATTAAGTGAACTTAATATTAAAAGTAATTTTATTAAAGGATTAAGAGTTACTGATAAAAACACAATTAATATAGTTGAAGATGTTTTAATTAATTTTAATAAAGAGATAGTGGCTGCTTTAAAAAATCAATCCTGTGAATCAAAAAGAATTACTTCAAAAGAATATAATGTAATAACTGTAAAACCTGAAAACAATGAATTAGGTTTCGTTGGTACCCCTACCCACATAAAGGTTGATGTTTTAAAGGAAATTATTAAAGTTAATCAAGTACCTGTCATTGCCCCCTTAGGTTTAAATGAAAATAATCAAACTTTTAATATTAATGCAGATACAGTTGCTGGCGCAATAGCTAAAGAGTTAAAGGCTAGAAGGTTAATGATTATTAGTGATGTAGAAGGTGTATTAGATGATGAAAAAAAACTAATACCTGAAATTAATTCTCAAAAAGCCAAAGAATTAATCGATCAAGAAGTTATATCAAGTGGAATGATACCCAAAATTAACAATTGTCTAGACGTTGCCAGTAATGGAGTGAAGGGGGTTGTAATTATTGATGGAAGAAAAAATCACTCACTTCTTTTTGAGTTATTATCTGATAAAGGTTCAGGAACTTTAATTAGAGAATGAAAAATTTAATAGATATAAAATACTGGTTATTTGACCTTGATAACACTCTTTATAGTGGTCAAACAAAAGTTTTTTCAGAAGTTGATAAAAAAATGTCCTCCTTCATTTCAAAGAAATTTGATGTGGATTTGATTAGAGCAAGAGAAATTCAAAAAAAATATTTCTATGAATATGGGACAACATTATCAGGATTAATGAATCATGATAAAATTGACCCAAATGAGTTTCTTGAATTTGTTCATGATATAGATATAAGTTGGCTTCCAAAAGATGAGGTATTGCGAGAAGAATTAATTAAGATTAAGGAAAAGAAATATATTTTCACAAATGGCTCTCATGCTCATGTTAAAAATGTAACTAAACAATTAGGTATAGATGGTCTATTTGATGGAGCATTTGATATTGTTGATGCCAGTTTTATCCCAAAACCAAAAATTGAACCTTATAAAAAGATAATAGAAAAATTTGATTTAGATCCAAAAAAATCAATATTGATTGAAGATATCGCTCACAATTTAGAGCAAGCTAAAAATTTAGGTATGAAAACTTGTTGGCTTGAAAATGATGAGACATTTGCAAAAAAAGATGCTGATAAACCATATATTGATTATAAGATTAAGAGCTTGCCTTCTTTTCTTCAAGAAATTAATATAATAAAAGCATAATAAAACTAACCTGCAAACTATAAATTAATACTATGAAAGAATTTGAAAATATTATCAATACAGCTTGGGACAATAAAGATTCAATTAATGGTCAATCTGACCAATCAATATTGGATGCAATTAAAGAAACAATTGAACTTGTTGATAAAGGTGTTTTAAGGGTTGCTGAGAAAAAAAATAATGAGTGGGTAGTTCATCAGTGGATTAAAAAAGCAATCCTTTTAAGTTTTAAAACTAACGAAATGCAAACTCTTGCAGGTCCCTATGCTACATGGTGGGATAAAGTTAGAGGAAAAACTGCAGGCTGGGGAAGAGAAGAGCATAAAAAAGCTGGGTTTAGAATGGTCCCTAATGGAGTAGTTAGACACGGATCTTTCATTGGAAAAAATGTTGTCCTGATGCCTTCATTCGTAAACATTGGAGCTTACGTGGATGAAGGAACTATGATCGATACTTGGGCGTCAGTTGGGTCTTGTGCTCAAATAGGAAATAACTGTCACATATCTGGTGGTGCTGGAATTGGTGGCGTATTAGAGCCAATGCAGGCAAACCCAACAATTGTTGAGGATAACTGTTTTGTTGGTGCTCGTTCTGAAATAGTTGAGGGAGTAATAGTAGGAGAAGGATCAGTTTTATCTATGGGTGTATTTATTGGTCAATCTACAAAAATTGTTTACAGAGAAACAGGTGAGGTAATCTACGGAAAAATTCCTCCTTACTCAGTAATAGTTCCAGGTAGCTTACCGAGTAAAGATGGTAAGGGGCCTGCTTTATATTGTGCAGTAATAATTAAACAAGTTGATGAAAAAACTAGATCCAAAACTTCTATTAACGATCTATTGAGAGACTAAATGCCAACTTACAATGAAATTACATTAGCAAAAGAGCTAATAAAATTTCCAAGTATTACACCTATTGATGCAGGTGTAATGAGATTTTTAGCAAAGAAACTAACTACTATTGGATTTAAATGTAAAATTTTAGAATTTAAAGAAAAAAATTCTAAACCAGTTAAAAATTTATATGCAAGGTTAGGTAGTGAACAACCAAACTTTATGTTTGCAGGCCACTTAGATGTCGTACCTCCAGGAAATTTGAAAGATTGGACTGTTAAACCATTTAGTCCTGCTATTAAAAAAAACCATCTAATTGGAAGAGGTGCTAATGACATGAAAGGTGCAATAGCAAGCTGGGTTGTTGCAGTAAATAATTTTGTATCAAATAATAAAAAAATCAAGGGTTCTATTAGCTTATTAATTACAGGTGATGAAGAGGGTGTTGCTATTAATGGGACCAAAAAAGTGGTTGATTATTTAAAAATGAAAAAAGAAAAAATAGATTTTTGCTTAGTAGGAGAGCCTACTAATCCAAATAAACTCGGTGAAATGATTAAAATTGGTAGAAGAGGAAGTATTAATGCTCAATTAACTATAATTGGAACTCAAGGCCATGTTGCCTATCCCCATCGTGCTAACAATCCATCAACTTCAATGATCAAAATACTAGATGAAATAAATGAAATAAAATTTGATAAAGGAACAAAAGATTTCCAACCAACAAATTTAGAAGTAACGAAAATTAATATCGAAAATACTGCTGATAACGTTATACCAGGTCTTGCAACAGCCACATTTAATATAAGATTTAACAATAAACACTCTTCTTCTAGCTTAAAAAATAGATTAAATAAAATTTTCAAAAAAATTACCAAAAAAAATAAATCTAATTTTAAAATAGAATACCACGTATCAGGTGAAGCCTTTTTAACTAAGCCAAATAAAACTACTTATATGATTCAATCAGTTATAAAAAAAATTACGAAAATTAAACCTCATCTATCTTCAACAGGTGGGACTTCAGATGCAAGATTTATTAGAAAAATTGCTCCATGTTTAGAGTTTGGCCTAGTAGGTAAAACAATGCACAAAGTAGATGAGGCAGTGTCCATTTCTGATTTAAAAAAGTTAACAAAAATATATTCTAGTATTTTAGAAAATTATTTTAAATGAAAACTGGTTTAATAACCTCTGATACTTATCAAAACCACAATACAGGCAACGGACATCCGGAAAAAATAGATAGAGTTACAGCAATTATTGATAACTTTAAAAAATTAGATAATAAAGGTTTGATTTGGAAGAAACCTTCAAAATTTGAAAGATCACTTTTAGAAATAACTCACAATTCTGATTATATAAATTTTGTAGAAGCATCTTTTCCAAAAAAAGGATTGTCCTTTTTGGATGGAGATACAATTGTCTCCCCAGGAAGTAAGGAGGCCACTTCAGATGCTGTAGGATCAATCATTACAGCTATTGATGGTGTTCAAAATAATGAATTTAAAAATGCCTTTTGTGCCGTTAGACCTCCAGGGCACCATGCAGAAAAAAATAAGGCTATGGGGTTTTGTATTTATAATAATGTAGCTGTTGGAGCTAATTACCTAATAGATAAATATAAACTTAACAAAGTTGCAATCATTGATTTTGACGTTCATCATGGAAACGGAACGCAAAATATTTTCTATAATGATGAGAAGGTTTTATATATTTCAACACATCAATATCCGTATTACCCTGGCTCAGGTACTCAGCAAGAAAAAGGTAAATATAACAATATATTAAATATTCCACTACCTGCTGGTACAACTTCTAGAGAATATTTAGATGCTTATGAATTTGTGCTCAAAAAGATAAATGAATTTAAACCTGAGTTTATATTACTCTCTGCGGGTTTTGACGCGCATAAAGATGATCCCTTAGCTCAGCTTCAACTAGAAAGTAAAGATTTTTACGAAATCACCAAAAGAACTTTAGAGTTATCTAAGTTATATTGTAATGGAAAAATAGTCTCTATTCTAGAAGGTGGTTACGACCTCTTAGCACTTCAAGAAAGTACTGAGATGCATGTAAAAGCTTTAATAGAATTTGATTGATAATTTCTCAATAGACACTAAAGAACTCATAATGAAACTTTATAAAATTACCAAATCAAACATAGATAAAAAAGGTCGTGGCCTTTATGCTGCGAAAAATATTAAAGAAGGTACTAGAATTATCGATTACGTTGGAAAAATTATTACTAAAAAACAAACAGAAGAGACAGAAAGGTTTGATAATGCAAAACCTATCTACTTATTTAACTTAAATAAGAAATATGACATGGATGGAGATGTTTCATGGAACCCTGCACGTTTAATCAACCACTCTTGTTCTAATAACTGTGATTATAATGGAACAGGATTAAAGTTATGGGTGATTGCTATAAAAGATATTAAAAGAGGTGAAGAGATAACTGCTGATTATGGTTTTGGGTATGATGAAGACTATAAACAATTTCCATGCAAATGTCGTTCTAAAAACTGTTGTGGTTATATTGTTAGAGCTGAATCAAGATGGAGAATTAATAAAAAATTCAGCATGGATCGACAAAAATCTAGTAGATAACTTTCTCTAAAAATAAACCTTCAGCAGGTGCAGGTGGAGCGCAAAGTGTTCTCTTTTTTGATTTGAAAACTTGCTCAAATTTTTTTAAACTCCATTTTTTTTCAGCTAAATATTTTAAACAACCAACCATTGATCTAACTTGATTTTGTAAAAACGACTGTGATTGAAATTTTATTTCAATTCTTTCCTTAATTAATTTTATTTTAATTGTTTTCATTGTTCGAATTGGGCTTTTAGCACTACAACTTGAAGATCTAAATGTAGAAAAGTCTTTAGTACCTATGAGTTTTTTTGCGCCTTTATTCATTAAAGAAACATCTAATTCTTTAATTATGTGCCACCCTCTTTCTTTTTCTATTGAGGGCTTACTCAATCGATTAAAAATTACATACTTATAAATTCTTTGTTTTGCGGAAAACCTTGCATGAAAATTTAAATCTTTTTTTTTAATATTTATAATTGAAATATGCACACTGTTTACAAAATGATTTATAGATTTTAAAAATTTACCTAAATCTTGAATCTTATTTTTACAATCAAAATGTGCTGATTGCTCTATAGCATGAACTCCTGTATCAGTTCTACCAGATCCAACTAGGGCTACCTTTTCTTTTAAAAGTTGAGATAATTTTGTTTGAATTAATTTTTGGACTGATTTTCCTTTAGACTGAATTTGCCAACCAACAAAATTAGTTCCAACATACTCAATTAGAATTTGATATCTATGCATTATTTAAATTTGAACCTTTTTTTATCTGCGATCCAAGCATAAATTCACCAATATTTTGGGGTCTTTTTCCTTGCCTTTGAATTTCTAAAATTTTTATTGATTTTTTATTACCACAACTAATCTCTAAATAGTTATCTAGTACCTCCCCAATTTCACCACTACCAGAAGCTAAGGTTGCTTTTAGAATTTTATATCTTTCACCCTTGTGGGTAAAAAAAGTACCAGGACTTGGGTACAATCCATTTATTTTACCAATAATATTTTCTGCACTCTCATTCCACTTTATTTGACCTTCATTTTTTTCAATTTTATTTGCATAACTTGCTTCATTATGATTTTGTTCTTTAAATTTAATTTTATCATCTAAAATTTCATCAATATTATTTAATATATTTTCTGCAGCTAGTGCAGAAAGCTTTTCAGATATGGATTCCGCATTATCATTATCATTAATTTTGATTTTATATGAATTGCAAACAGGACCCGTATCTAGTTTTTCACCTATCTTCATAACGCTAACTCCTGTTTCTTTCTCTAAATTCATTATTGATCTTTGAATAGGTGCTGCTCCTCTCCATTTTGGAAGTAGTGAGGCGTGAATATTAATAAAACCTTTTTTAACTAAACTTAAATATTCTTTTGGAATGATTTGTCCATAAGCCACTACAATTGCTATATCGGCATTTAATTCTTTTAGGTAATTATATTCTTCTTTATTATTTTTTAATGAATTTGGTGTTCTACATTCTATCTTTAAAGTTTCTGAAATTCCTTGTATAGGAGATTTGTTTATTTTTTGTCCTCTTTGAGATTTTTGTGGTGGTTGCGTATATACAACTGATATTGGGTATCCATTTTGATACAACGTTTTTAATATTGGCACAGCAAACAATGGTGTACCCATAAATAAAATTTTTTTTAACACCTTCTAAAGAATTTCTCTATTAATCTTAATTTTAGAAAGCTTTTTAATAATCATTGATCTTTTTAATTTTGATAAATAATCAATAAATAAAATTCCCTCTAAATGATCCATTTCGTGTTGAATACAAGTTGCTAATAAACCTTCGGCTCTTAATACTTGTTTTTTTCCATCATAATCTAAATACTGAACTTCACATGAGTTTGGTCTTTCTATTTCTGCAAATTGTTCTGGCACAGATAGACATCCCTCCTCATAAATTGATTTTTCTTCATTTTTATTTTTAATAATAGGATTTACAAAGTATCTTGGTTCTTTCTTGTTTTCATCTCTACTAATATCTATAACAATTATTCTTTTTGGAACACCTATTTGAATTGCAGCAAGACCAATTCCTGGAGCCTCATACATAGTATCAAGCATGTCGTCCATTAATTTTTTTTCTTCTGCGCCTACTCTTTCTACAGACTCTGATATTTTCCTTAATAATTTATTAGGTTCAGTTAAGATTGTTCTAATTGTCATAATTACCAAATATTTTATTATAAATTTTAAACTTTTAAAGGAAGAACTTTAAGAAGAATCTTGTTTCTTAGAGCGTCAATATTAAGTTGATTAAGTGTACTAATAATAAAGTACATTGTATCGTCATCAATATTCTCTAAATCGTCCTGTCCTATAACCTCAACAATTCTGAGCATTGCAACAGCCATATCCCCATTATTAATAAATATTTGAATATCTGAGGGTATTTCGAATTTATTTATCTTATACAAATCTTTATATTTTTTGGAAACAATAATGTTATCAGACTTAAAAGTTTCAACTAAAATAATATCTTTTTTTGAAAAGAAATATTTTTTGTCTTTTTTTATTTTTTTTAATGAACTTTCTAAATCTTTAGTAATTTTTTTAGTTGAGACGTCTTCTTTAAAATAATTAATCAGTTTTGACTGATGTAAAATTTTATTATTAATCTTAATATTTGTTAGCACAGTTTCAGCTGAATCAATATATTTTTCATAAAATCTTATATAATTTGATGGAACATCTTCTTTCTCAACCTTATTCAAAAATATTTTTAATTCCACATTAAAAGTATTTTCTAATCCATCATTTGTAAACGAATTTTTTAAAGCATTCATTAATTCAAATTTTTTTTCAACTTCACTTGTAATTAATATTCCTTGATAAATTAATGCTCTTGCTTCAGTGGTTGATAGAACTTTTGTAGATTCTTTGATATTTAATAATTGATTAATGTTAAATTGAAACCTTTTATAAAGTTTAAACAATTCTCTTTCTGTATAATTTTTTTCGTTTGTTGCTTTTTCAATTATTGTTATTTTTTTGATATCATCAATATCTACTTCTTGAATATTTCCTAATAAGTTTGATGTTGATAAGTATTTCCAAATTTCTTTAGATGTGTCATTCTTGGGTGTAAATTTAAATTCAGGGTTTGTTTTGTGTGATAAGTGAAAATCTAAAATTGTTTTCTCAGATATGTTTGTTTCTGGTTCATTTTCGTAGCCTATTAAATAATTAATTTTACTTTCAAAAAATTTATCATCAAAACCTAATTCTTTTTTTAAATCCATTAAGAGCTGGGCCTCGTCTTTTTTTTTATCATTAATTAAACAATAAATATTGAAATTTGAGAGGTACTCATCGT
The DNA here is from genome assembly GCA_905618805.1 of uncultured Candidatus Pelagibacter sp. Classification (GTDB taxonomy): domain Bacteria; phylum Pseudomonadota; class Alphaproteobacteria; order Pelagibacterales; family Pelagibacteraceae; genus Pelagibacter. The sequence goes on along the minus strand of CAJQSZ010000008.1, from coordinate 23,385 downwards.
CTATAGATTCTTTAATTTTAGAGAATATTTCACATGATTTTTTAACATCTGATCTTGAGAGGTACTCATCTACTAAATATTTAGTAAGCTCTGGATTTTCATTGATAATCTGATTCTTTAATAGGTAGTCCTCTATTAATTGTAAGTTTGAATTTTTAATAAGCCAGTTTGATTTTATCTTAAGGAATTGCTCCTTTGTAATGTTTAACTCTGGATAATAAGCATTGGTTAAAAGCAGGGTATCTAAAATATTTGTTGCATCTTGTGAAAGTTTTATTTTGTTAATTCGTTTAATAATTTTTAAAATTTGATCTCCATTGGAATTTGACCACATATTAATATCTAGTCCATTTTCTGCAGGGTCATAAAGTCCTATAATTTCTATTTCTTTTGAAGCCAGCGTTTGATCTTCTTCTATGTTTAAATCATTTACATTTTGTGACTGCATTTCATAAATAGTATTTTTTGGTGCCTTTTTTTCTTCAGTATCTCTATTTATAATTGTTTCTTCTATTTTCGGGTTTTTTTCAATATTCCAAATGTCTACGGGTTCTTGGGAGTTTAATCCAAATCCAAAGAGAGAGAAGAATAAGATAATTGATAATTTTTTTTTATTTAACAATTTTAAGGTTTTCATTAGGAATAAATTTTTCAATTTTCTTATTAGGTGACGGAAAGTCAATTTTACCTAACATGCTTATTGCTCCAATAACAATAACTAGAATTAATATTGCTTTAATTAGCAGACCTTTGGATTTGCTGGTGCTTGTATTTTTTGAAAATTCCATATATTCTCTATTAATTTCAAATTAAGACATATTTGTGTTTTTTCAATAAAGAAAGTTTATGATTTTAAAAAAAAACCTTGTTTTTTTGGGTATGATGGGGTCAGGTAAATCCTCTATTGGTTATTTAGTTTCAAAAAAATTAAACTTCATATTTGCTGATGTAGACAATTTAATCGAAGAAGAAAGTGGGATAATTATCTCTGAAATATTTAAAAGAAAAGGAGAAAGTTATTTTAGGAATTTAGAAGAAAAAATTACTCTTAAGGCTCTAAAGGGAGTTAATAAGATTATATCACTAGGTGGTGGTGGTTTCATTAATGACAAGATTAGAGGGGAGGTTTTAATTAATCATTTTTCTTTCTGGCTTAATTGGGATGAATCAATTTTATTGAAGAGAATCAAGGGTAGTAAAAAAAGACCTTTGGCCTTTCAATCAACTGATCAAGAAATAAAACAACTAATTAAAAAAAGGACTAAAATATACTCAAAAGCTCAATTTAAGATAAACTGTAATAAACTTACAAAAACTGAAATAGTTAAAAAAATTATACAAATTTATGAGCTCAATTAAACTACAAATAAAAACTGGAAATCAAAAATATCCGATTCACATCGGGAATGATGTCTTAAATAATTTTCAAAAATTGTTAAAAGAAAATTTAATTAATTTTAATCAGTGCTTAGTAATTATTGATAAAAATGTCCCTAAAAAATTAATAAATAAGATTCTTGGTTTTTTACCTAAAAAAAAAATTGTCCTCCATTACTTTGCTGCTACTGAAAAAAATAAAAATCAAAAAAGTATTGATAAAATTGTATCTATACTTTTAAAAAAAAATTTTAATAGAAATGATTGTTTAATTTCAATAGGTGGTGGGATTACGGGTGATGTCTCAGGTTTTGCTGCTAGTATTTTTAAAAGAGGGTTAAAATTTATCAACATACCTACTACCCTACTATCTCAAGTCGATTCTTCAATTGGTGGAAAGACAGGAATAAATACCAAATATGGAAAAAATTTAATAGGTACATTCTATCAGCCCAGCCTAGTTATCTCTGACGTTATTTTTTTAAAATCGCTACCAAAGAGAGAATTAGTGTGTGGATATGGTGAAATTTTAAAACATGCTTTGATTACTGATAAGAAATTTTTTACATTTTTAAATAAAAATGGGGTTGATATTTTAAATCTTAAAAGCCCCTCAATCGAAAAAGCTATTTATAAAAGTTGTTCTATCAAAAAAAAAGTTGTTGAGGCAGATGAAAAAGAAAAAAGTTTAAGAAAAATTTTGAACTTTGGACACACATTCGCACATGCTTTTGAAGCAACACTTGGGTATTCAAAAAAATTAAATCATGGAGAGGCAGTTATATTGGGGATAAAAACAGCCACTAAATTTAGCTTTGTAAACAAAATTTTACGCATCAAAGATTCTAAGTTAATTGAGAATCATTTAAAAAGATTTAAACTTCCTAATGATATTAATAAATATTTTAAAAAAAAAAATCTAAACCAAATTCTATCTTTTATGAAAAAAGATAAAAAAAATAATACAAAAAAAATAAACTTAATATTGCTGAAAAAAATAGGCTCTCCAATATATGATTTACAATTTAATGATAATAAAATTTATCTTTTTTTAAAAAATGAATTAATTAAGTAATATTTGAATTGAGTGAATGTGTTCTTTTAATTCAATACTTAAAATACTATAAACTCTTCTAGTTGAAATTATCTTGTTAAGTTTGGCTAGTTCATTAGACCTTATTGTTAGTTTTAAATGAAACTTTCCTTCTTGGTGTCCCTTGTGATTTTTGTGTAAAATACTTTTATCTTCAATTTTTAGATCTTCAATAATAATCTTTGTTTCAAGTTTACTTTTAACAATTGCAATTAATTGATTTATATTCATAAGTACTATTTTATTAATATATAACATGAAAAATATTTGTGACTGGAATAATTGTTTTGAAATTGGTGAATATAAGGCACCAATTGAAAAAGATAACAGTAAAACCTTCAGGTTGCTGTGTTTGGTTCATGTTAAAGAATTTAATAAAAATTGGAATTATTTTAAAGGAATGGATGACGAGCAGGTGTTTGACTTTCTAAAATCTGATATGACTTGGCATAAACCCACTCAGAGCTTTAGTTCTTCAGATAATTTTTTTAAGGTTCTTTGGAATAACACTTTAAAAGATGAGTTTGATAAGACAAAACTCAGGGGAGAATATAATCACATGAATCAATTCAAATTTGATAGTAATGATATTAAAGCTTTTAGTATTTTGGGTGTATCGGTTGGTTTAAAATGGGAGCAAATACAAGATAAATTCAAAACTCTTGTCAAAAAATTTCACCCTGATATTAATTTAGGTAATAAAGAATTTGAAGAAAAATTAAAATTAATTACTTTAGCTTACACTCAGCTAAAAAACACATACAAGGATAAAATTGACAACTAATTTAAATATTCAACCAGACATCAAACTTTCTTTAAAGCAAAGCTTTGGGATTGATTCTGACATGGAAGTTCCAGCATTCTCCAAATCAAGTGAGTATGTTCCTGAAATAGATAAAAATTATAAATTTGATAAAGACACAACACTTGCAATTATTTCTGGCTTTACATTTAATAAACGTGTTTTGGTTCAGGGTTATCATGGAACTGGTAAGTCAACACACATCGAACAAATAGCTGCACGATTAAATTGGCCTTGCATTAGGGTTAACTTGGATAGCCATGTAAGTAGAATTGATCTTATTGGAAAGGATGCAATTGTAGTAAAAGATGGAAAACAAGTAACAGAATTCAGAGAGGGTATATTACCTTGGTCTATTCAGAATCCTGTTGCTCTTGTTTTTGATGAATATGATGCTGGAAGACCTGATGTCATGTTTGTAATTCAAAGAGTATTAGAAGCGGAAGGAAATTTTACACTTTTGGATAAAAATAAAGTTATAAAACAAAATAAATTTTTTAGATTATTTGCAACATCTAATACTGTTGGTTTGGGTGATACAACTGGATTATATCATGGCACACAACAAATTAACCAAGGGCAAATGGATAGGTGGAATATTGTTACATCTTTAAACTATCTGAGCCTAGATAAGGAAATGGAAATTATTTTAGCAAAAAACAGGAACTTAAATAATCCCAAAGGTAAAGAAAAAGTCTCCAATATGATTAAAGTAGCATCACTTACTAGAAAAGGCTTTATAGCGGGCGACATATCTACAGTTATGAGTCCCAGAACAGTTTTACATTGGGCTGAAAATGCAGAGATCTTTAAAGACACTAGTTATGCTTTTAGAGTTACGTTTTTGAACAAATGTGATGACATTGAAAAAAATACTATAGCTGAATATTATCAAAGGTGTTTTGGTGACGAGTTACCAGAATCGATGGTAAATATTCAAATTTAAATGAGCAACAAAGAAAGTGATTTAAAAGAACAATTCAAACGAGCTCTAATTTCAACTGCAAAAGTAATTTCTGAAGATTATAAAATCGATATTAAAAAAATAGATAAAGATTCTAATTCAAAAAAAATTGACTTTTTTGAAGTAACAAACTTATCAAATAGAGAGGATTTTATTAGATTAAGAGCTGAGGCAGATTCTGGTGCTTTAAAAAAAAAATTCTCGAATGAGGAAATATTTAATAAAAACTTACCAAAAAATTCTTCCTGTAGATCTTTATATAATATTGCTGAAAAAATCAGGTATGAGGTGTTAGGTGGTAAAATGCTTAAAGGAATTGGAAAAAATTTAAGCGAAAATTATAAGCAAAAAATTAATGTAACTCATAAAAATCAATTAAAAAATAAAGAGGATGTTCCGGTGACAAAGGCGTTTGAGCTATACATGCTAAATAAATTTTTTAACTTAAAGCTTAATGCTGAGTCTTCAAAAATACTTAGTTTCTGGGAGAAAGATTTCGATGCCTCTATAGAAAAACACATCAATTTTTTGACTAAAAATATGGAAAACCAAAATAATTATAGCTCAAAATTTTCAAAAATTCTTGAAAGTATGGATGTGTTAAGTTCAAATAACGAAAAAAATGAAGAAGAAAATAATCAGAAAAATGATGAAAAAGATAATAAGTCTGAAAACAACAATGATGATAAACTTGATGGGCAAGAAAAAGAGAATAAACAAGATGATACACTAAGTAGCCTAGACTCTGGTTTTGATCTTAACGATCAACAAATGGATGAACAGTTCGAGGATTCGGACGCTCTAAAGGAAAGTACAGAAAATGTATTACAAAAAAAAATTTTGGACAATGTTGATCAAAATTATAATATTTATACGACTGAATTTGACGAAATTGCAAAAGCAGAAACTTTAGAAGATATAAAAGAAATACAAAAGCTAAGAAAAAACTTAGATCAGCAGCTAGTTGGTTTCCAGGACTTAATAACTAAACTTGCCAATAAACTTCAAAGACAACTTCTTGCCAAACAAAATAGGGCTTGGGAATTTGACTTGGAGGAAGGCCTTCTTGATAGCTCTAAACTAACTAGAATTATTATGGATCCTTACAACTCATTATCTTTTATGAAAGAAAAAGATCTTGATTTCAAGGATACAATTGTGACTTTATTGATTGATAACTCTGGGTCCATGCGTGGTAGGCCAATAACAATCGCTGCACTCTGTGCGGATATATTATCAAGAACACTCGAGAGATGTGCTGTAAAAGTTGAAGTACTAGGTTTTACAACAAAGAATTGGAAGGGAGGGAAAAGTCGAGAAGCGTGGACTAAAAGAGATAAGCCTAAAAGTCCTGGAAGGTTAAATGATCTAAGACATATAATTTATAAAGGTGCGGATGTACAATGGAGACAAGCCAAAAATAATATAGGATTAATGCTTAAAGAAGGATTACTTAAAGAAAATATAGATGGTGAAGCAATATCTTGGGCATTTAATAGAATAAAAAAAAGAAAAGAAGAAAGAAAAATTTTAATGGTAATTTCGGATGGTGCTCCTGTAGATGACTCTACTTTATCCGTAAACTCAGGTGATTTTTTAGAAAAACATTTAAAAAAAATAGTTAAATTTATAGAAACAAAAAGTAATGTGGAAATTTTAGCTATTGGAATTGGTCATGATGTGTCAAGATATTATGATAAAGCTATTAAAATTACAGATGTTCATGAACTTGGTGATGTAATGATCTCACAATTAAGTGGGTTGTTTGAAGATAAGAATAAATTACACTAAATTTTTAAAAGATCTTTGTTTTTCCACTTAATGTTTACCTCTGCACCACTTCTAATTTTTGAGTTTCCACACAATACATTTGCATAATTTTTTTCAAGCAAACTTTTACCAATAAAAATACCAAGACCTAATCCTGATTTAGATTTTATAGAGGTTTTATATGACTTAATATAGGGTTCACCAATTTTACTTAAGACATCATTAGGATATCCTTCACCATCGTCTTCAATTATAATTTCTGTAAGATCACTATCACTTTTTAAATTTATAAATACTTGGTTTTTTGAAAATTTATTTGCATTACCAATAAAGTTCCTCAAGCCATAGACAATTTCTATAGACTTAGTAATATTTAGTGAGTTAGAATTTTGATCAAAATTTACGATAAATTTTTTTTTACTTGTTTCCTTAAAAGACTTTACAATTTCATTTATATAGTCACTTATAGATAAATCTTTATCAATAAAATCATCTTCAACAACAGGGTTTAATGTTAATTTTTTTAATATTTCACCACACCTATCAATTTGACTAACTAATAATTCAATATCTTTTTTTACTTCTTTGTCATTTTTAAATTGTTTCAATAAATCAGTTGATATAATTTTTATAGTTGAAAATGGAGTTCCCAAGGAGTGTGCAGCTGCAGCAGCCTGGCCACCTAATGACAAGAGTTCGTGTTCTTTCGACATAATTTCCTCCATCTTATTTAAGGCTTCTTTTCTCAATCTAGATTCGGCTCCAAATGTTAAGGCAAAATAATTTAAGAAAATTAAAGCAACAATTAATGAAGTAGGAATTGAATAATAATAATAGCTATCAACGTGAAAATGCTCATTAACTGGGTGGGGTAGTGGGTAGTTGAAAAAGGTAAGAAATACAATAATTAATACAGTAATTCCAACCAACAATGAATTACTTCTAAATCCTAAGTTTGATGAAGAAAAAATAGCAGGAATTATTAAAAAAATTGAAAATGGATTAGCAATTCCGCCTGTTAAATAAATTAAACAACTTAACTGCAAGACATCAATTAATAAAAAAAAAAATGCTTCTTTATCTAACAACTGGGTTCTTTGATGGAGATAGATTAGATATAAATTACTTAATAATCCTATTAAAATTATAGAATTTTCTAAGATAACATCAAATTTAAACTTAAATATGAAATATACAGCATTAATAGTTATTAACTGTCCAAAAACAGCAATCCATCTCAATTTTATATACGTAGATTTTTTTAATGAAAAATATTTTGAAGTCTCAAAGAACTTCATTATTAGATGTCTAGGTTTTGAACATTAATTGCATTTGAAACAATAAAATCTTTTCTTAGTGCTACATCATTGCCCATTAAAGTGTGAATAAGAAGTTGGTCTTTTTTTAAATCCTTTGAATACTGAACTTGTAATAAGTTTCTTGTTTCAGGATCGAGTGTAGTACTCCATAGTTCATCTGGGTTCATTTCTCCTAACCCCTTGAACCTTTGAATACTCATTCTTGATTTTTCTTCATCATAAGCTTTTGCAAATTCTTTAGTACCTTTTTTAATTTTCTTTAATTCTTTACTGTGGTTTAAAATATGATCTTCTAATTCTTTTTCATCCTTAATATAAATTCCTTTTGTACCTTTATTAATTTTAAATAAAGGAGGTTGAGCTAAATAAATATGACCATTTTCAATTAATTTATTAAAAGGCTTATTATTAAAGAAGGTAAGCAGTAGGGCTCTAATGTGTGAACCATCAACATCTGCATCTGTCATTATAATAATTTTTCCATATCTCAAATCTTTTAAGTCTAGGTCCTCTGTTTTAGGATCTAAGCCTAGGGCATTAATAAGTGTTACAATTTCATTTGAAGAAATCATTTTTGATAATGTCTTTATTCGATGCTCATTTGCGTCTTTATTGGAATTTTTTTTAAGGACAGTTTCCTCAACATAAGTATTGAGTATCTTACCTCTTAAAGGTAAAACAGCCTGATTAGACCTATTTCTACCTTGTTTTGCAGATCCTCCTGCAGAATCCCCTTCAACTATAAATAATTCAGTACCTTCTTGTTTTCCTATTTGGCAGTCTGCCAATTTCCCAGGTAATCCGCTTAATTCTAAAGCTCCTTTTCTTCTTACATTTTCTCTAGCTTTCCTAGCAACATCTCTTGCAAGAGCTGCTTGCATTACTTTAGCTAAAATAACTTTTGATGTAGTTGGGTTTTGATCAAACCATATTGATAATTTTTCACTAACAATATTTTCTACAATCATTCTCACTTCAGATGAAACTAGTTTATCTTTTGTTTGAGAAGAAAATTTTGGATCTGGTATTTTTGCAGATATAACACAGGTCAAGCCTTCTTTAATATCATCACCTGAAATTGTCAGCTTATTCTTCTTTAATAAATTATGTTCTGTTGCATATTTATTAATAACTCTAGTTAATGCGCTCCTAAATCCTAATAAATGAGTACCACCATCTTTTTGATAAATATTATTTGTGTAAGGATAAATATCTTCACCATAACTTGCGTTCCACTTTAAAGAGCACTCAACTTCAATATTATTTTTTTTACCCTCAATATAAATTGGTTTTTTAAATAAATCATTTCCTGTCTTATTTAAAAGTTTTTCTCTTTTTTCATCTAAAAAATCAACAAACTCTAAAACACCTCCTTCAAATTTAAATTCAATTATTTTTTCTTTTTTTTGATTTAAGTCATTAATTGTTATCTTTATTCCTTTATTTAAGAATGCCAATTCACGCATACGTTTAATGATTATACTTGGGGTAAATTTTATTGAAGAAAAAATTTCTTTTGATGGCAAAAAAGTTATTTGGGTTCCAGTTTCCTTTGACTTTCCTATAACTTTAAGTGGAGCCTTTGAGTCTCCGTCTTTAAATTCTATAAAATATTTTTTACCATCTCTATCTATTTCTAGTTTTAATTTTTCTGACAATGCATTTACAACTGAAACTCCAACTCCATGTAAACCACCTGATACTTTATATGAATCATGGTCAAATTTACCACCTGCGTGAAGTTGAGTCATAATAACTTCTGCAGCTGACATTTTTTCACCTTTATGCATATCAACAGGTATACCTCTGCCATCATCTCTAACAGTAATTGTTCCATCCGAGTTAATCTTTACCTCAATGTTTTTACAATGACCTGCCAAAGCCTCATCTATAGAGTTATCTACAACCTCATAAACCATATGGTGTAAGCCAGTTCCATCATCAGTATCTCCAATATACATTCCTGGTCTTTTTCTAACAGCTTCTAGACCTTTTAATACTTTGATAGAGTCTGCTTGATATGTGGAATTGTTTTTCATTTTAAATAAATGGGAATTACCTAATTATAACATTTTTTTAAGAAAAAAAATTAAAATTAATTTATTTTTTAAGAATAAGCGGCATAATAAGTCCTGTGTTTAAAAGAATATTTGATGTTAAGGGGTAAATATGTAAAATTAAGTCATCGATCACCTTTTTTCTAGTTTTAATAAGTTTTTCAATTTTAATATGTTTAATTTTGACTCATTTCTAACTTTATAAAATATTAAATAATGGTACTTTCTATAATATCTATGCTTCCAAAAATATTTAAACCAGAGAATGAATATGATTTGATTAGACTTGGACAAAATAATGATGGTGGCTATCTTGTAGAAAAAGACTCACTTGATGAAGCAAAAAGTTTGATTAGCTTTGGTTTATCGTACGATTGGACTTTTGAAAAACAATTTTTTAAGATTAAAAATTGTTCTATACACTGTTATGATCCAACAATAAAATATTCTAGTGTTAAAAAATTTTCACGTAAAAGCATTATTAATCTATTTAAAATAAAAAACTTGTTTAATAAGAAAATTTTTAAAAGTAATTTAAGAAATATTTTCTTATATAATGACTATAAAAGATTTTTTTCTAAAAATGTTATTCACTTTAAGTCGTCGATCGGCATTGGAAGAAATAAATCTAATTTTTCTGATGTTATAAATAAAATAAACTTATATCCTGTATTTTTAAAAATTGATATTGAGGGTTCAGAATATAGAATTTTGGATGATATAATAAGATTTCAAGAAAAAATAGCTGGGTTGGTTATCGAATTTCACGATGTGGACCTACATAAAGATACGATTTCTAATTTTATAAATCAATTCAATTTATCATTGTGCCATATTCATGGACAAAATCCCTCTGGTAAAGATTATTTGGATATAAACAACGACCCTACCCAGGTTGAAATGACATTTACAAATACAAAAAATATTTTATCTTCTGATCCTAAAATTCCACATCCTTTAGATCAACCAGCTGATTTTAGACATCAAGATGTGCCCTTAAATTTTATGATCTAAATTTTGGCGGAGAGAGTGGGATTCGAACCCACGGTACCTTTAACAGTACACACACTTTCCAAGCGTGCGCTTTAAGCCGCTCAGCCATCTCTCCTAAATTATTATATTAGTTTAATTTTGTTGAAATTACATTTAATATATTTATCTCTAATTATTGCTAATAAGAAAATATACAAATATGAAAACTTTTTGCATTTCAATTTACAATGAAAATTACTTATTTTTCAAAAAAAATAATTTAACACCTATTGCATTAGGTAATAATGATTTTGATGAAAATTGGATAAATGATAAATTTCAAAATGATATATCTCATAAAAATGAAAATTTTGGTGAGTATACATTTCATTACAGACTATGGAAGGATTCTCTATTAAAAAACAAAGACTATAAATGGATAAGTTTTTGCACTTATAGAAGATTCTGGATTAATAAAGATTCTCCTCCTCCAACAAATATGGATGAGCTAAGTCTTTCTATTCTAAAAGAGCCACCTGCAGAATGGAATGACTACGATTGTATTTTAGCTGAACCCATGATCTTAGGTAAACAAAAACTTATGAAACTTCTTAAACATAATTTTATATATATTTTTAGAAAACCATCTCTCCTAATTAATCAATGTACTATAAAAGATCATTTTTATTTAAACCATGGTAAATTTTTTCTTGATAAAGCAATTAAATTATTGGACTTAGATGAGCAAGATAAATTTCATGATTATTTAAATGGCTATGCCTTTAACCCTCATAATTTATTTATTTGTAAAAATTCTCTACTATTAAATGAATTTTATTCAAAAATTTTTGGTTGGCTTTTTAAATGTGAAGAAGTTTTTAAGAAATTTAATTTAGATACTTATGGAAAAAAAAGAATTTATGGTTTTCTAGCTGAAAGATATTTACCATTTTGGTTTAAAGAAAATTCAAAAACTTTAGATTGGCCTTACATATATTTTGATACGAACAAAATTAAATAATTGAATTATTATTTTAATTCATAACAATACAAACTTAATATTTTAGTAAATAAATAAGAGAAATATGTATGAGCTGAAGGTTTATTTATAGGTAAAAGTTTATTATTCAAAATAGCTGTTATGCAATAAAATCTTTAAAGTAGGCTTTATTCATCCTTATATATTCTGGGAACTCTTCATTGATATCAACCTTTTGATATTTTTGTTTCCGTCCAAACAAATCCTCTAAATTTGATATTTTTTCTTTTATTATTTCAACTGATGAATACGAATCATTACTAAATTCCGTATGTTGAAATGTTTTAAGTTTTTTAGAAATTGCTTCTGCATCTTGTATATTATTAAAATGCCAACCTCCATTGTTAATAACATCAATATTTTTTTCATATTTAATATTCCAAAAAGGTTTCTTTAAGTTTTTACAGCGTATATTTTTTCTTAAATCTGTAAAATTTTTTAAAAATTTTTTTTTACAAATTCTAGTTCCTTCCCATGGTGATTCATATTTGTTGAAAATATTAATTTTGTAAACATAAAATTTTTGTAAAAAAATCCCATATTTTTTTTTTAGGACTAGATTTTGAATAGTATCAGGATTTGGTATTTCATCAGAATCTGAATACATAACAAAATCATTCTCTTTTGAGTCATAAAGTCCTTTGTAAATTTTTTCTCTTTGATAGGATTCTACTTCCCATCCATTTAGAATTTTAGGAAAATTTTCTTCAATTATTATATGTCTAACTTTATCTTTAAATTTTTGATTGAGTAGCTTAAAATTAATTTTTTTTTTTTCACCTTTATGATCAAAATTAGATTCGCACACTATAAAATAGTCAACAACATCTTTTAGAATTTCAAATCTCAAGTTAACTAGTATATTTTCATCAAAAAACGTAATGCAGTCATATATCTTATTCTTAGTCATTATTTTTTCGAACTACTATTACACAATTATTAGCAATATTTTTTTCATGAAATATATCCACTATTGAATAATAATAATTATATTTTTTAAAATAATTGATAAACTTATTTTTATCTTTGTAATAAATGTCTTCAATTATATAAACTCCATCATTATTAAGGTGTTCAATTGAGTTTTCAAAAAAACAAATATTTGCATTATATTCATGTAAACCATCTTCAAGTATCACATCAAATTTACTAACTCCCATTTCTTTAAATAATACACTAATTGTTTCTGGGTTTGTTTGGTCTACATAAAACGTTTTAATTCTTTCCTCATTTTTTAAAATATCTCTGTCAATGTCTGCACCATAAATATTAGAATTTACAAAATAATCTCTCCAAGCTCTTAATGAAGCTAACGGCACTCCATTTTTACCCATATTACTTGCTAGGTTAATATTATTTGTTCCTAAGCCAATTTCTAAAAAATTTTTTATTTTTTTTCTTTTGTGAAATAAAATTTCTGAGTAATATTCACTATAATTATGATGATTATTTTTCCCCCCCTTGTCACTACCATAAAAATTCATTAGTTCAGTTAATTTTGAATTAGATGAAGAATTAACTACATAATTTAACTTTGTATTTTGATTTCTACTTATAAATTTTGATTTATATTTAATTGTTCTAATTAATTCTCTTATATATTTCATGAAATTATTTTTCTTTATTAATTTTTAATACACCTATAAATGCTTCTTGTGGTATTTCTACTTTTCCAAATTGTTTACCTCTAGCTTTACCTTTTTTCTGCTTATCTAACAATTTTCTTTTTCTATCTCTCGCACCTCCTCCATGGATTTTTGTTAAAACATCTTTTTTAAACCCTTTAATTGTCTCCCTTGCTATAATTTTTCCCCCTATTGCAGCTTGGACTGGTATCATAAAATTATGTCGTGGTATCAAATCTCTTAATTTTTCACAAACTTCCCTTCCAACTGTTTGCGCAAAATCTTTATGTACCATCATTGACAATGCATCAACGGGTTCAGCATTTACTAAGATTCCAAGTTTAACCAAGTCACCTTCTCTATGGCCTATGATTTCATAATCAAAACTTGCATACCCACTAGTCATTGACTTTAATCTGTCATTAAAATCAAAAACAACTTCATTTAAAGGAATTTCATAGTTTAAAACTGCTCTATTTCCAGAGTAACTTAAGTCAGTTTGTACGCCCCTTTTATCCTGACAAACTTTTATGATCGCTCCTAAGTATTGATCTGGAGTAATAATTGTTGCTTTGATCCATGGTTCTTCAATATATTTAATAAAAGTAGGCTCTGGTAAACTTGAAGGATTTTGTAACTCTATAACCTCACCTTTGTTCATGTGAACTTTATAAACAACACCAGGTGTTGTTGTTAGTAAATTTATATCAAATTCTCTCTCTAATCTTTCTGTTATAATTTCTAAATGTAGTAAACCTAGAAATCCACATCTAAATCCCAATCCTAAAGCAGAAGATGATTCTGCTTCGTATGAAAAACTAGCATCATTTAATTGCAGTTTACCTAAACCATCTTTTAATTTTTGATATTCAGAGCTATCTACGGGAAACAATCCACAGAATACAACTGGTTTACTTGGTTTAAATCCTGGGAGTGCCTCCTGAAGTGGTTTACTTGCATCACAAATGGTGTCTCCAACTTTTGTTTCTGATAAAATTTTTATTCCTGTTGTTATAAAGCCAATTTCTCCAGCATTTAATTCATTAACATCAGTTGCTTTAGGTGTAAATACTCCAACTTTTTCAATAATATATTCCTGCTTTGTGGACATCATTTTTATCTTCATATTCTTAACAATTTTTCCATCAATAACTCTAACTAAAATAACTACACCTAGATAAGTGTCATACCAACTATCAACTAATAAACATTTTAAATTTGCATCTTTTTCTCCTTCTGGAGCTGGTAGTGATACAATGATTTGTTCTAGAATATCCTCTATACCTTCACCTGTTTTTCCTGAGCAAGGTATGGCATTTTCAGTATCAATACCTATAACATCCTCTATTTCTTGTTTTGTTTTTTCTAAATCTGATGCTGGTAAGTCAACTTTATTTAAAACAGGGACTATCTCATGCTTGGTATCTAAAGCTTGATAAACATTTGCCAATGTTTGTGCCTCCACTCCTTGAGTGCTATCAACAATTAAAATAGATCCTTCACATGCATATAGAGATCTACTAACTTCATAGCTAAAATCTACGTGTCCTGGAGTGTCAATAATGTTTAGAATATACTCTTTGCCATCTTTTGCTTTATAATTAAGTTTAACAGTTTGGGCTTTAATAGTTATTCCTCTTTCTCTTTCAATATCCATCGAGTCTAGAACTTGTGCCTTCATCTCTCTTTCTGTAAGGCCACCACATGTGTGAATTATTCTATCTGCTATAGTTGATTTACCATGATCTATATGAGCAATAATTGCAAAGTTTCTGATGTGATCGATTTTTGTCATGATTATGATCTAATCTTCGCACCAGTTTTTGATTCAACAGTAGAAATAATAAGTTGATTAATTTTGTTTAAATCATCTTCAGTTAGTGTTTTCTCTAAAGATTGAATAGTTACATTTAATGCAATTGATTTTTTACCTTCAGGAATATTTGCTCCTTCATAAACATCGAATACTTTGACAGATTTTATTAATTCTTTATCTACGTTAGAGATAGTCTCTATTAACTCTTGAGCTTTAAAATTTTTATCTAAAACAAAAGCAAAATCTCTTTCTGATTTTTGAAAATCTGAATATTTGTACTGGGTTTTTTGATCTTTTAATGATTTTTTTGGTTGTTTTAAATTATCTAAAAATATTTCAAACCCCACTAATGCTTCGGTCTTAATATCTAATTTTTTTAATATACCTGGATGAATATCACCAAAAAAAGCCACTACTTTTTCTTTAGCTTTGTTTAGAAATATTCTTCCTGATTTTCCAGGGTGATAATAATTTGGTGTTTCATCATCAATGTAGAGTTTGTCTTTATTATAACCTGCCTCAGCTAAACTTTTAATGACATCACTCTTAACATCGAATACATCTACTAATCTTTCTTTTTCCAACCAACTCTGCCTAGCCAATTTTCCTGATCTTAACCCGCAAACTACAGTCTGTTGTTCACCTGGCTCGGATCCTAAAAAAATTGGACCTATTTCGAATAATGATAAATCTTTAAATCCTCTTCCTAAATTCTTATTCAAATGAATAATTAAATTAGAAAAAATTGAACTTCTCAATACATTTAAATCAGAACTTATAGGATTAATTATTTTAATTTCCTTGTTACTTTCAATGAATAACTGATTAATTTTACTATCAGTAAAAGACCAAGTAATCGCCTCAAGATAACCTTTGGAAGCAATAGATCTTTGTAAAAAATGAAATAACTTTTGTTTTAAATTTAGTGTTTGTTTTTTTCTAACTTTTTCAGGTTCAATAATTTTAATTTGATCATAACCTTTAATTCTCACAAGTTCTTCTACCACATCAACTTCTTGTGAAATATCAGGTCTCCAAGATGGTATAATAATATCAAGCAACTCTTTATTTTCTTTTATTTCAAATCCTAGATTATTTAAGATTGTGATCATTTCTTTTATAGAAATATTAAATCCAGTAATTTTTTCAAACAAAGAAGGATCAAATTTTAATGATTTTTTTTTAACATCCTCAATTTTTTGAATATCAAATTCACTAACTTTACCACCACATATTTCTTGTATTAAGTTGGCTGCTCTTTCAAGTCCCTGATCAATTGATAATGGGTCAATACCTCTTTCAAATCTAAATTTTGCATCTGTGTCTATATTCAAGATTTTAGATGATTTTCTGATTGATCGTGGGCTAAAGTAAGCAGACTCAATTAATACATTTTTTGTATCCAACTCAGTTCCAGTTTTTGTGCCTCCTATTATACCACCAAGACCTAATACACCTGACGCATCTGATATGACACACATCTCATCCTCTAATTTATACTCCTTATTATCTAATGCTTCAAATGTTTCACCTTTTTTAGAATTTCTTACAACTATTCCTTTATCTATTTTATCAACATCGTACGCATGAAGTGGTCTATTCAAGTCAAACATTACATAATTTGTAATATCAACTATTGCCGAAATGGGCTTTTGGCCTAGAGAAATTATTTTGTCTTTTAACCACTCTGGACTTTCAGTATTTTTTACCCCTTTGATTAAACAACTGCCAAAGGATATGCATGCTTGATTTTTTTCATTTTCAATTTTTACACTAATTGTTTGTTTATTTTTTTTATCGAGCTTTTTTTCTTTTTGATTTATCAATATTCCTGCACCTGCAGCAGCTAAATCTCTTGCTATCCCTCTTACACCCAAACAGTCTGCTCTATTTGGTGTAATAGAAATATCAATTACATTTAAATTTTTTTTTGGAAAGTAATTTTCTCCTATTTTTTTATTATATTTTTCTGGCAAAAGCTCTGTTATGCCATCACTTTCATTTGATAGATTAAGTTCAGATTCTGAACAAAGCATTCCATATGAGGTTACACCTCTTATTTTGCTTACCACCAATTTCATTTGAGTTTTTGGTACTACAGCACCAGGAGGAGCATAAATTGTTAATAAACCCTCTTTAGCATTTGGGGCTCCACAAACAACCTTTACTGGCTCGCCTGATCCTATATCAACATCACATACTCTAAGTCTATCTGCATCAGGATGCTTTTCAACCTTCAAAATTTTGGCAATTATAAATTCATCAAGCTCTCCTAATTGACTGTCAACACCCTCTACCTCTAAACCAATATCTGTAAGTTTATCAATAATCTGATTTTCATTAAGCTTAGTATCTAAATGATCTTTAAGCCATGCTGTTGTAATCTTCATCGGCTTAGGCCTCTATAATTTGTTGGGACATCTATTGGATCAAATCCAAAATGATTTAACCATCTATAGTCACAATCAAAAAAGGCTCTTAAATCATTAATGCCATATTTTAACATTGCGAGCCTATCTATTCCTATTCCAAATGCATAACCTTGGAATTCATCAGGATTTACTTTAACATTTTTTAAAACATTTGGATGAACCATTCCACAGCCTAAAACTTCTAGCCATTTATCACCTTCACCAATTACTATTTTTCCATCTTTTATTTCATAACCAATATCAACTTCTGCAGATGGCTCTGTAAATGGAAAATGACTAGGTCTAAATCTCATTTTGATTTTATCAACTTCAAAAAACTCTTTAATAAAATAATTTAAACATCCTTTTAAATGCCCCATATTAATATTTTTATCAATATGCAGTCCCTCAACTTGATGAAACATTGGTGTATGGGTTTGATCGCTATCAGATCTATACGTTCTACCAGGTGCTATTATTTTAAAAGGTGGTTTATTATTAAGCATTGTTCTAATTTGAACTGGAGAAGTATGCGTTCTTAATAATAATTCTTTTGCGTCATCTAGATAAAAAGTATCATGCATATCTCTTGCCGGATGGTTATCAGGCGTATTTAATGCTGTAAAATTATTATATTCATTTTCAACATCTGGTCCCTCTTCTACACTAAAACCAATTTCTGAAAAAATTGAAGAAATTTCATCTATGACTTGAGATACGGGGTGAATTTTTCCCTGAACAAAAGGTCTCTCTGGTAAAGTTATATCTATTTTTTCTTTTTCTAATTTTTTATTAATTTCTTTTATTTTAATATTATTGATTTTTGTAGCAATTAAATTTTCAAGCTCATTTTTGACTAAGTTTAAATCTGATGCAAAATTTTTTTTTTCATCTTCTGTTAATTTTCCAAGCTGTTTAAATTGAGAGCTGATTAACCCAGTTTTACCAAATAGTTCTGTTTTAATATGATTAACTTGATTTAAATCTAAATTTTCTTTTAACTTTAAAAGAAAGTCATCTTTTATTTTTTTAATATCAGACATATTGAGAGATTATTTCTTCACCGAAGAAAAACAATAGTGAAGATTAATTTAGTGCCGATTGAGCTTTTTGAACGATCGTTTTAAAGGCTTCTGGGCTATCGTATGCTATTTCAGCTAGTATTTTTCTATCTAGCTTAATTCCACATTTGGTTAAGCCATTAATAAATTTAGAATAAGTTAATCCTTCAGATCTAACACCTGCATTAATCCTTTGTATCCATAAAGATTTGAATTCTCTTTTTTTAGTTCTACGGTCTCTATACGCATATTGCATAGCTTTTTCCATAGCTTGCTTTGCAACTCTTATCGTATTTTTTCTTCTGCCCCACTGACCTTTGACCGCTTTTAAGACTTTTTTATGTTTAGCGTGACTGGTTACACCTCTTTTTACTCTTGCCATTTTATCCTCTTAAACTGTAAGGCATGTATGATTTAACTATTTTGCCATCTTGCTTTGACATAGCAGTCGTGCCTCTTAATTTTCTAATTTGTGAATTCGTTCTCTTTATCATGCCATGTCTCTTTCCAGCTTGAGCCATCATAACTTTTCCTGTAGCTGAGATTTTAAATCTTTTTTTTGCTGAACTTTTTGTTTTTAATTTAGGCATAATTCTGCGGACTTATACAAATATTGCAATAGATTTACAACCACTATTAAGCCTTATAAAGGCTGAATAACCATGATCATTTGCTTCCCATCAAACTTTGGGTGCAGCTCAACTTTACCTATATCTTGCATATCAACTTTTATTTTATCCATTAGCTCTCTACCTAAATGAGAGTGTTGCAATTCACGACCTTTAAACCTTATTGTGAATTTTACTTTGTCACCTTTTCCTATAAATTTTTTAGCATTTTTAACTTTAAAATCATAATCATGTGTTTCCGTAACTGGTCTCATCTTGATTTCTTTCAATAAAACTATTTTTTGCTTCTTCTTAGCAACATTTGCTTTCTTTTGAGCATCATATTTAAATTTACCTATATCAATAATCTTACATACAGGTGGTTTTGCATTTGGTGCTATTTCAATTAAATCTAAACCTTGTTCTTTAGCCATTGATATAGCTTCATTGGTATTCAATATTCCTATATTGTCACCATCACTTCCAATAACCTGAACTTCTGGTGCAGTAATTCTATTATTAGACTTTGGACCTTTATCTTTGGTTCTTCTTTGAAAATAATTTTGTTTAAAATCTGCCACTTACTTTGAGGATGCTTTGTTTAAAGCTGAGAAAGTTTTTAAGAATAGGTTCAATTCCATATTTTCTTGTTTATTAGTGTCTAATCTTCTAATCGTTACTGAGTTACTGTCAACTTCTTTTTTACCACAGATCAATAATAGTGGTATTTTTGATAAAGAATGTTCTCTGATTTTATAATTCAAATTATGATTTTTTAAATCTACTTCAGAACACATTCCGGTACTATTAATTTTTTCATTAACTTCTTTTGCATATGTGTCAAACTCTTCTGAAATTGGGATTACAACCGCTTGTAAGGGAGCTATCCAAAATGGAAATTTTCCTGCATAGTTTTCTATAAGTATTCCTATAAATCTCTCTAGCGACCCAAACAGTGCTCTGTGAAGCATTACTGGAACTTTTTTAGTTCCATCTTTGTCAACGAAAGATGCATCCAGTCTTTCAGGTAAATTTAGATCAACCTGTAAAGTTCCACATTGCCAATCTCTACCTATAGCATCTCTTAAAACAAATTCAATTTTTGGACCATAGAATGCTCCCTCACCTTTATTAACTGTGTATTCAAGGTTAGATGCCTTAACGGCATCTAATAAAGCTTTTTCTGATTTGTCCCAAACATTGTCATCACCAACTCTTAAATCTGGTCTATCTGAATACTTTAATATTACATTTTCAAACCCTAAATCTTTATAAATATCTAGAATTAAATTTGTAACAATTAAACACTCTTCCGTGATTTGGTCTTCAGTGCAAAAAATATGAGCATCATCTTGAGTAAAGGCTCTTACTCTTAACAATCCGTGTAAGGCTCCTGAAGGCTCATATCTATGTACTTTTCCAAATTCTGAAATTCTTAATGGCAAATCTCTATAACTTTTTAATCCTTGATTAAATACCTGAATGTGACCTGGGCAATTCATTGGTTTAATTGCAAATATTTTTTCATCTGGAGTTTGGGAGGTATACATATGTTCTCCATATTTTTCCCAGTGGCCTGATTTCTCCCAAAGAGCTCTATCTAGTATTTCAGGTGTATTTACCTCTTTATATCCAGCTTTTTCTTGTCTGGCTCTCATATATGCAACTAATTTTTGAAATAACTTCCAACCTTTTTCATGCCAAAAAACTGATCCTGGACTTTCTTCTCTAAAATGAAATAAATTCATTTCTTTTCCAAGTTTTCTATGATCTCTTTTTTCAGCTTCTTCAATTCTCTTTAAATATTTTTCCAAGTCTTTTTGTGATGTCCAACTTGTTCCATAAATTCTCTGTAACATTTCATTATTAGGGTCTCCTCGCCAATATGCTCCTGATACCTTTGTTAATTTAAAATATTTACCAATTTTTCCTGTTGATGATAAATGAGGTCCTTTGCATAGATCATGCCAATCACCATGAAAATAAATAGATACATCTTCACCATGAGGAATACTTTCAATGATTTCAGCTTTATAAAGTTCTCCCTTATTCTTAAAATGAGATATTGCTTTTTCCCTACTCCAAACTTCTCTTGTAGTTGGAACATTTCTATCAACAATTTCTTTCATTTTATTTTCAATCTTACTTAGATCTTCTTCTGTAAAAGGCTCTTTTCTTGAAAAATCATAATAAAACCCATTTTCAATGATTGGACCAATGGTTACTTGTGTACCTGGAAAAAGCTCCTGTACTGCCATTGCAGTTATATGTGCTGTATCATGACGGACTGTCTCCAAACTTTCTTTATCTTTAGGGGTAAAAATTTTAACATAACAATCTTTTTCTATAACGAAACTTAAATCCTTAAGTTCATCATCAACACTAATTACCGTTGCTTGTTTTGATAAAGATTTGCTTATTTTTTCTGCAACCTCTAATCCTGTTACTTTATTTTGAAATTCAATGATGTTTCCATCTGGCAATGTAATTAATGGCATTTAATTTAATAATTTTTTATATTCTGAATATGTAGAAAAACACATTTTTTCAACATTAAATTTATTAATTATATTTTTTCTACCTTCAATGCCTATAGATTTCAACTTAGATTTATCTGAATTTAAAACTTCTATTATTTTCTGACTTAAAGACTGTGCATTTCCCGACTCAAATAAAAATCCAGTTTTATTATTAATAATAGTTTCCTTAGAACCTCCAATATCACTTGCTATTATTGGTTTTTCCATTGCTTGTGCTTCAACTGCCACTCTACCAAAAGCCTCCGGTTCTATTGATGCTGAAACAACTATATCTGAAATTTTATAGGCTAAAGGCATATTTTTACAATGTTTTATAAATTTTAACTGCTTTGTTAATCTATATTGCTCTGCGAGTCTTTTTATCTTTTTGCTATAAACATCTCTACCTTGATCACTGCCCAAAACAACAGCATAAAAAGATTGGTGACCAAGTTCTTTATTAACTAAATTTAAGGCTTCAATGAAAACTTCTTGACCCTTCCATTTTGTTAGCCGTCCCGGCATTAAAATTATTTTTTTATCTCTATTAACCTCCCAGTCTTCCAAAAGTTGGTTTTCATTTTTCTCTAATGTTGTTGAGGGGTCAAAATAATCAACATTTATACCTCTAAAAATTACTAAAAATTTTTTTAAGCCTAAATATTTAGAATAATTTTTATTGATATGTGAAAAAATAAAATTCGATCCTGCAATTACTAAGTTAGACCTAACCATTATTGAATTATATAATTTTTTTATTAAATTATTAAAACTATAAGTTCCATGAAATGTTGTAACAAATTTTCTTCTAGTAATTTTAGTTGCTAATAAACAAGACCACGCTGGTGAGCGACTTCTTGCATGAACGATAGATATGTTGTGAAACAAGATTATAAAAACTAAAGCTATAGCATTAAATAATATCAAAATTGGATTCTTACTTTGAACTGGAAGTTTGATTAATTTTACCTTTTTTTTATCAATAAATTTTAGTAATTCACCACCGCTAGTAACAATGTAAGAAGAACAATCATTTTCTGGAAGATAATGAGCAAGATCAAAACAGCCAGTTTCTGCACCACCATATCCTAGCTTGGGAATTACTTGTAAAACTTTTAATTTAGAAGGCATTTGATACAACTATATATTAAGAATTAAGTTGAATAAACCGATATGAATAATTTTAAATATCTCAAAATATCAAAAAACAAGAAAATTAGATATATAAGTAAAAATTCTTCTAGTAATCTTCATATTGTTTTTCTACATGGCTTCATGTCTAATATTGAAGGCGAGAAACCTAAGACTATTTTTAATTATGCAAAGAAAAATGAGCTTGGCTTTCTTGCTCTTGAGTATTCTGGACACGGTAAATCCAGTGGTATATTTACTAAAGGAAATATTAGCACATGGTCTAAAGAGGTTGAAACTACAATTAAGAAAATAGTTAAAAAAAATAAATTTATTTTAATTGGTTCAAGTATGGGGGCTTGGCTCTCTCTTAACCAATTTAAATACTTTAAGACTCAGATTAAAGGATTTTTAGGAATTGGCTCTGCTCCAGAATTTCTAGAGAATTTGATGTGGAAAAAATTTACAAAAAAAATGAAATATGAAGTTAAAAAAAAAGGAATAATTAATTTAAAACATGGCAGTCACGAATATCCCATAACTTATCAGTTATTAAAGGATGGGAAAAAAAATAAAATTTTAGATAAAAAAATTGCTTCACAAATAAATGTTACCGTGATTCATGGCAGCAAAGATGAAGTAGTACCTCAGAGTTACTCAAGAAAAATTCTAAAAATATTTAGTAGAGCAAAAAAGAAATTGGTAATTATTAAAAATGGTGATCATAGCCTTTCAAGCAAGCAAGGTCTAAAAAAGATAACTCTAGAACTTGATGAAATTGTCTCTAATATAGCTTAATCCTTCAATATAACTTTGAAATT
>CAJQSZ010000007.1 GCA_905618805.1 uncultured Candidatus Pelagibacter sp. | reverse complement strand
TGTAATAGCTTGTAGGAATCATATTCTCTAGAAACGTGAAGTTGTTTAATACCATTTAGATGAGCATAAGTTAAAAATTTTGAAAGCTCGTTACTATTATTAAAATAGTTATTTAGCTTCATAGTTCCAAGAACTAATTTTTTTTTAAAATTTATTTCTCTAATATTTCTATTGCGCACTTCCATATAAATCTTTCAGAGTCTTTAGTTGCTACAAATCCGTTTCTTCCATGTAGAACATCGGAATCTTTCCAAAAAACGGCATCACCAACATTTAATTTAACAGCTTGGGTTTTTTCTTTAACATCCTTAGATGTATTTATAAATTTAAAAAATTGATCAACATAATCTAAGCTAATTTGTGAATTTTTTTTTGATACACAATGATAATTAAAATTAATTTTATAATGACCATTATTCATTTCTATAATTTTTCGGTTTGTACTATCACCTGATCTTTCATGTAAAATTTCATTTGTTAATAAAAATTCAAGTAACTTTTTATCCTTAGTCTCTAAAATTTTTACTATCTCTTTTGCTTTTAGAAAAATTGTTTCACCTCCAACTTCTGAGTTAGCAACACAACACATCAATGTCGAATTTGGATAATTTCTTATATAACTTCCATCTGTGTGAAATGGTTGCGGATTTGAACTGTGTCTATAAGCATCTGGGAATTTAGAATCAAATCTTACTTCCATCCAAATTTCGTTAGTTCTCTGGTTATCTCTATCTCCATGTCTTACATCCTCTGCTAAATGATGAAGTTTTCCAATTTTTTTCCCAACACTTTCATAGAAACTTCTAACTTGGTCACTTGATATATTGCTTTTTAAATGAAAAACTTTATTTTCATCTAATGCCCAAGCGTTTACTATTGAGTCAACCGTTTCCTGATCTAAACTTTTTTTTAGTTTAAAAACATTTATCATAATATCAATATTTATTTCTTAAATTTAATAATAATTTATAAATTATTTTAAACTTATCACAGATACAGTAAACATCAATTTAGTAAAATTAGTTTTATATCAGGTGTGTATTTTAATAAAAAATAGGGCTTTGCAGTATTTTAATTTTGTCAGTTGTAATCTTTTAAAACATCATCCTACCATTCCTTCACTTCTACACAATATGGTGAAGTTTATGACCAAGAAATATATTTGTTGTAGCCGATACTCATTATATTCTCATTACCTTAAGCATATTAATGTTAACTTTTTTTACATCAAACTTCTCAACTACCATACGGCGGCTTTCAAGACCCATTGGAGCAATTTGATCTGGGTGTTCAATAAACCAAATAATTTTTTCAACAAGTTTATCAACGGAACCTACTGGAACTATAAAACCATTAATACCATTTTCTACAGTCTCTTTACAGCCAGCTGCATCAGTTGTAAGAACGGCTCTACCCATAGACATGGCCTCCAAAGTACTTCTAGGTAGACCTTCATGGTATGATGGCAATATATAAACATGTGAATTTTTTATATACGGTCTAACATCTTTAATTGAGCCTTTATAACTTATGTAGTCTGACCAGCTGCTAACTTCATCTAAAGATATTGCATCGGGAGATGTATCTTCACCTCCAATTAAATTAAATATAACATTAGGGAATTTTTTTTTTACGATTTTAGCAGCTTCAGCATATTCTCTTAGTCCCTTCTCGGTAAGTAAACGAGCTATACACAAAAAATTAATACTGTCTTTTGGAAGAACCTCAACATTAAACTTTAAAATATCCACACCAGATCCATTTACAAGATAAGTTTTAGATCTAGGTACAATATCTTTTTCAACAAAAAGATTAAGGTTGTCTTTATTTTGAAAAATAACTGCTTTAGATTTTTTTAATGCCATCCTATATAAATAAACAACTAACATTGTTAGTAATTTTCTTTTAAATGAAGTTCCTTGAAAAGCAAAACCAATTCCAGTTATTAAGGCATAAAAATCCGTATTAAAAAATCTTGATGCCAATCCACCCCATATAACTGGCTTTATTGTGTATGATAAAATAACATCAGGAGATTGTTTTCGAAATATTCTGAATAATTTTATAAAATAAATAAAATCATCTAAGGGACTGATTTTGTTACCTGTAAAAGTGATGGGAATATTTATAATTTTTTTTTTTTTTAAAATATCTGAATACACTTCTGAGGGAGGTGGAGAAACTGTAATTACCTCACAGTCCTTATCTTTTATATTTTGAATTAGCTCCCCTCTAAAATTGATAAGAGACTCAGGTAAAGAAGCAACAATAATAATTTTTTTCATCTATTTTTATCTAATCATTTTAATATAGCGTTACAACATTTTTTTACGTAAGTTCTTCAGTATATGTGTGGATTTGTTGGATATATTAATAAAAACTCAAGTCAAATAGATCCATTAATGATTAAAAAAATGATGCATCTACAAGAGCATCGTGGGCCTGATGATAGTGGTTTAGTTTTATTCTCTTCAAATAAAGAAGTTTCATTATCATACAGTCAAAATGATTTAAAAAATTTTAATAAACAAGACAAAATATCCAAATTTAATGGTGGAGTAGGTTTTAATAGATTAAGCATTCTTGATATCACAAAAAATGGGCATCAGCCGATGGCTAATAAAGAGAAGACAATTTACATTACGTTTAATGGAGAAATTTATAATGCGTTTCAATTAAAGAATGAATTAATTCCATCAAATTATAATTTTAAAAGTAAGACCGATACAGAAATAATTCTAGTCTTATATGAAAAATATGGATTAGAATTTACCTTAAAAAAACTTAATGGAATGTTTGCAATTTGCATTTTAGATCTAAGAAAAAATCAAATTTTTTTAGCTAGAGATAGATTTGGAATTAAACCTCTTTATTATATATTTAATGAAAATTTTTTTTCATTTTCATCTGAGATAAAGTCATTTTTGGCTATTAATAACTTCAAGTTTAAATTAAATAAAGAACATCTCTCAGAATATTTTATTTTTAAAAATCTGGCTCCACCTAATACTCTTGTTAGCGAAGTAAATTTATTATCGCCAGGTGAATTTATAATATTTGAGAATAATCAAATAACAAAAAAAAAATATTTTGATTTTCAAAATTTTAACGAAAAGATTGATACTAGTGACAACATGTTAACGGCATTAGAAGAAAAACTAAAACTATCAGTTCAAAGCCAATTAATGTCTGATGTAAATCTTGGAACTCAGCTATCTGGAGGTATTGACTCATCTTTAGTAACACTGTTTGCAAAAAAATTTACAAATAAACTTGATACTTTTTCCATCTTATTTAAAGAAAAAAATTTAACTGAGCAATCCTACATAAAAAAAGTTATTAACGATCTTGATTTGACTAATTATTCTTCAGAATTTAATTATAAAGATTTTTATGCTGATTTATCTAATTCTATTTGGTTTTTTGACCAACCACTTAGCCAAATTAATTCAACAGGTATATTTCGTTTAACAAAACTAGCTAAATCAAGAGTCAAAGTACTTTTAAGTGGAGATGCAGCAGATGAACTTCATGGAGGATATCCAAGATACACTAGGCTTAATTTTTTTAATTTTCTAAATAAGATGTTAAAAAAAAAATTATTCCCTCAAGTATTGTAAGTAAAAAATTTAAAATATTTGAATATAATAAAATATTTAGTTTGGATTTAAATAATATTATTATTCTTTTATCGTCACCTCATTCTTTTAAAGATATATCAAATCTTATTCCAAAAATAGATTTATCTAATGGTTTAGACTCTAGAAGAAAAATAATTAAGAAAATTGACCTGTCTGATAAGCAAAAATTCTTAGTTTATGAGATGAAAACCTACATGCATGATTTACTTATCAGACAAGATAAAATGAGTATGGCTCACTCGATAGAAAGTAGAGTCCCTTTTTTGGATAATGATTTGGTTGAATATCTTCTTTCTCATTTGGCAAATTTAAGTTTTGATTATTCGTTTTTTCCAAATGTTGCCAAAAAAACAAAAAAATATTTAAAAATTATATCATCAAAATACTTTGGTAAATCTTTCACTTACAGAAAAAAAAGTGGATTTAGCTTTCCTCAAAGAAAAATTTTAAAAA
>CAJQSZ010000006.1 GCA_905618805.1 uncultured Candidatus Pelagibacter sp. | reverse complement strand
ACTGATAGGCGTCAATTTAAAATCATTCCTGAGGCTAAACTTAATGCACAAGCGGCCAAAATATACAAAAAGGTTAAAGAAAAAGAAAAAATGAGTGATGATATAAAAACACTCAATCAAATTAAAGATATTGGGAAAAAAATGGAAGATTCTATATCTGAATATTTTTCTAAATCAGATATAGAAGATCCAACAATTGGTTTTGATTGGGAATATATACTTATTGATGACAAAAAAGTTAAAAATGCATGGTGTATGCCGGGAGGTAAAATTGCTGTGTATACAGGTATTCTGGATGTTACCAAAAATAAAAATGGATTGGCTGCAGTAATGGGTCATGAAATTGCCCATGCAGTTGCCAAGCACTCTGTTGAGCGTGCTAGTCGTGGAGTTATACTAAATACAGGTACTCAATTAATTGATATTTTTACTGGTGGAAAACTATCTCAGGTTAATAGAGTTACGGGTATGAATACGGTAGGCTTGTTATCTCAAATAGGCATAATGAATCCATTTAGCAGAACACAAGAAAGTGAAGCTGATTATTTAGGTATGATTTTCTCATCTCTATCTGGATATGATATAAGAGAAACTAAAAAACTTTGGGAAAGAATGAAAGCATCAAGAAAAGGTAAAGAAATTTCAGAGTTTATGAGCACCCACCCTTCATCAGATACGAGAATTAAGAATCTAACACAGTGGGAAAATGAGATTATTATCGATTATCCTCCGATCACACTATCTTAATTTTTTTTTGGTGAGCCCTGATGGACTCGAACCATCGACCCATTCCTTAAAAGGGAATTGCTCTACCAACTGAGCTAAGGGCCCACATAAAAATTATTATTAATTGGATTAATGTTTTTTTTTATTTAATTTTAAAAAAAAACTTTTGGTGAAGCCTTCTTTAAAATTTTTAAATTTCTTTACACTTAAAAACTTAAACAATAAAAAAATATCTAACATAAATAATTTTTATTACCAAAATCAGTTATTTATTCCATAAAAAGGATAATTGCAAATATTTAAATTACAACTTGTCAATGTATTCATCATAAAATTTATCAAATGTACCCTTTTTAATGTTATCTCTAATAGCGGACATTAATTCTTGATAAAAATTGATGTTATGAAGTGTTAATAGTGTTGATCCAAGAATTTCATTAGTATTAAAAAGATGGTTTAAATAGTTTTTTGAGTACTTATTAAGATTTAAATTTGAACAATTAGTATCTAAAGGGTCATTATCAGTTTTAAACTTGTTATTTTTTAAATTAATTCTTCCATTCCAAGTAAAAGCTAGTCCAGTTCTACCCGATCTAGTTGGCATTACACAATCAAACATATCAACTCCTCTCTTTACAGCTCCTAAAATATCGGTGGGGGTTCCAACCCCCATAAGATACCTTGGTTTATCTTCGGGCATCTCTTCTTTGATATCATCTAAGACACTAAACATTTCAACTTGTGTTTCTCCAACAGCCAAACCACCAATAGCATAACCATCAAAACCAATTTTGGTTAGTGCATTAAGAGACTTGATTCGTAAATCTTTAAATAATCCACCTTGAACAATTCCAAATAATGCTTTGTGAGAGTTTGAACCAAAAGCTACTTTTGATCTTTCAGCCCAATAAATAGATAATTCCATAGATTTATTGATAATATCATAATCAGTTGTTTTCTTCGGACACTCATCCATTATCATAACTATATCTGAGTCTAGTCCTTTTTGAACACGAATACTTTCTTCTGGACTTAGTATAAATTTTTTACCATCTACATGTGAATTGAAAATTGCACCCTTTTCTCTATCAACTTTATTTAATTTAGATAAAGACATTACCTGAAAACCACCAGAGTCAGTTAGTATTGGAAGCTTACAGTTCATGAATTTGTGAAGACCACCAGCTGAAATAATTCTATCAACACCAGGTCTTATCATTAAATGATATGTATTAGATAAAATAATTTCTGATCCCGTTTTAATAACATCGTCAATTAAACAAGCCTTAACAGTTGCCTGGGTACCAACAGGCATAAAGGCTGGTGTTTGAATATTTCCTCTATGTGTTTCTATTAAACCAGCTCTGGCGTGATTATTTTTTTCAATGACATTAAATATAAATTTTTTTAATGCCATTAATTTAAATGGCTTTTATTTGAAACTAATAATTTTATCAGGATTAGAAACCGAACCATTATTGCCTTCATCACCTCTTTTAATTTTATCAACTAATTCCATACCTTCAATAACCTTACCGAAAACCGTATATTGTCTGTCTAAAAATGAAGATTCTTTAAAACATATAAAAAATTGACTATTAGCACTATTAGGATCTTGAGATCTTGCCATGGATAAAGTTCCTCTTTGGTGAGGTAAATCACTAAATTCTTCTTTTAGATCTGGTAAATCAGATCCACCCATTCCTGCTCTTTTTAAATCAAAGTCATTGGTAGCTGAATTACCAAATTTAACATCACCTGTTTGAGCCATAAAACCATCTATTACTCTATGAAAAACAACACCATCATATTTACCTTCTTCTGCAAGCTTTTTAATTCTTTTAACGTGGTTGGGAGCTTTATCCTCAAAAAGTTGGATTTTAACATCGCCATCTTTAAGTTTTAAAATCATTATATTTTCCTTTGCAATTAATTGGTTGGTTAGTATAAAAAATAAAATTAAAAATTTTGTTATTAATTTATTCATATTTTTCTTTTAACGAGTTTATTGTACTTTTTGTAGTAAATTTTTTAATATCCCCTCCCAATCTTACTATTTCTTTTACAAACCTTGAAGATATAATTTGATTTTCTACATCAGACATTAAAAAAATTGTTTCTATATTATTATTTAATTTTCTATTCATTCCAGCTAACTGGAATTCATACTCAAAGTCAGAGACGGCTCTTAAGCCTCTCAGAATTATATTAGATTTGTATTTTTTACAAAGATCTGTTGTTAAAGAGGTAAAGGAAATAACTTCAATTTTTTTTTTATCTAGCTTTAAATCAGAAAAAAGTGCTCTTTTAATTATTTCAATTCTTTCCACTGGATTAAAAAGATAATTTTTATTAGCACCATCAGAAGCAGCAATTACAACTTTATCAAACAACTTTAAAGCTTTTTTAATAACATCAATATGACCAAAAGTAATTGGATCAAATGTTCCTGGATATACAGCAACTTTTCTCATTACACTAACATATCAATTTTTATGGCAGAAACTACTTTTTCATCACCAGACAACTTTATAATTCTAACACCCTGCGTGTTTCTTCCAGCACTTCTAATTTCTATTACAGCTACCCTAATAACTCTACCTTTGTTTGTGGAAATCATTACTTCATCACCTTCATAAACTGGAAACGATGAACAAATGCTCCCATTTCTTGGGGAATTAACAATACCTATAATTCCTTTTCCACCCCTATTTGTTACACGATAATCATAATGAGAGGTCTTTTTTCCATAACCATTCTCAGTAATTGATAATATAAATCTTTCTTTTAATTCAGTTTTTTGATCTTTATCTTTTTTCTTATTTTTTCCTTGGTTAATAATAGAGAGGGAAACAATTTCATCTTTTGGAGCTAAATCAATACCTTTAATTCCCTTAGAAGATCTACCTTTAAATATTCTGAGTTTTTTACACTCAAATCTTATGCATTTACCATTTTTAGTACTAAGCATTATATCTTGATCATCCTTGCAAATTTCAACACCTACAATTTTATCATTAGGATCTAGTTTCATTGCAATTTTTCCTGCAGCATTAATTGATGAAAAGTCCTCAAGACTATTTTTACGAACCTTGCCATTTGCTGTAGCAAAAACTATTTGTAGGTTTTTCAAGTCTGCTTCATCCTCAGGGAATGGCATTATAGAGCTAATTGATTGATGGTTTTTTAATGGTAAAATATTGAACAAAGATTTTCCCTTAGAAATAGATGAACCTTCAGGAATTTTCCATGCTTTAATTTTATACACAAGACCTTCTGTAGAAAAAAATAGGACTGAAGTATGAGTATTAACAGATAGTGTTTTAACTACAGAGTCTTCACCTCTAGTTGTAATTCCAGACTTCCCTTTACCACCACGTTTTTGTTGCTTAACGTCACTTAAGGGCCCTCTTTTGATATATCCTTGCAGAGTTACTGTAATAATAACAGACTCCTTTTGGATCGTTTCTTCGATGTCATAGTTTAATACGGCATCTATAATTTTCGTTCTTCTTGGTACAGAAAATTTTTCTTTAATGGTTTTTAACTCTCCACTAATTACTTTTAGTAACTCTTTTTTAGAGTTGATAATTTTTTTATAACCTACAATTAAGTCAGCTAATTTCTTTATCTCAACTTCAATTTCATTAATTCCTAGTGCTGTTAATTTTTGAAGTCTTAGTTCTAAAATTGCTATAACTTGTGGTTCAGATAGAGAATATAAACTTTTTCCTTTTTTATCCTCTACTAATGAGATTAATTTTAAAGATTTATCTATTTTCCACTTTGTGCCTAATAAAGATTTCTTTGCATCATCAGGAGTTTTTGATGATCGTATAACTTTTATAATCTTATCTAAATTTTCAACAGAAACAGATAAGCCTATTAAAATATGAGCTCTATCTTCAGCTTTTTTTAGATCAAATTTAGTTTTTTTGATTACTACATCTTCTCGAAAAGTTAAAAAATTAGTTAAAAAGTCTTTTAAATTACACAACACAGGTTTGCCATTAACAATAGCCAAAGTATTGAATCCAAAAGAACTTTCTATAGATGTATTCTTATATAATTGTCTTTTTATTGTTTCTGGTTCAACACCATTTCTCAAGTCGATTGCTACTCTAATACCTTCTCTATTAGACTCATCTCTTATATCTCTAATACCTTCAATCTTTTTCTCCCTTACAAGCTGGGCAATTCTTTCATTTAAGACGGATTTATTAACTTGGTAAGGTATAGAAGTTATAACTAATCTTTCTCGACCATTCTTTTGTGTTTCAACGGTAATATCACCTCTAATTTTAAAGGAACCACGTCCAACGTTATAACCATCTTTAATAATAGCCCTTCCAATAATAACACCACCTGTTGGAAAATCTGGACCCGGTATATGTTTCATTAAATCTTTAATTTTTATGTCTTTATTTTCAATTAAAGCCAACGTTCCATCTATAATTTCACCTAAGTTATGAGGCGGTATACTTGTAGCCATACCAACGGCAATACCACCTGCTCCATTGACTAATAAGTTAGGATATTGTGCGGGTAGAACTGTAGGCTCTTTTTCTGTTTCATCATAATTACTCTTGTATTCAATTGTATCTTTTTCAATATCATCAATTAAATACTGAGAAACTTTAGCCAGCCTTGTTTCTGTATATCTCATTGCAGCAGCTGGATCCCCATCGATTGATCCAAAGTTACCTTGACCTTGAACCAAAGGTAAGCTCATAGAAAAATCTTGAACCATTCTTACAAGAGCATCATAAACTGACTGATCTCCATGAGGGTGATATTTTCCAATAACATCACCCACTATTCTGGCTGATTTTCTAAATTGTTTGGACCAATCGTAGCCACCTTTGTACATGGCAAATAAAATCCTTCTATGTACAGGTTTTAGCCCATCTCTAATATCTGGAAGAGCTCTACTAACAATTACACTCATTGCATAAGACAAATATGATGAGCTCATCTCATCATGCATAGTAATTAACTTAATGTTTTTGTCTTTAGGAATTTCTGTATTTTGCATAGTAACTAAAATGGAATTTCATCATCCATATCGTTTGGGGCTTGAGGGCTATCTTCAGGATTGCTAGCAACAGCTTGCGAATTGTCATTTTGAATACCACCACCAGTGCTTCCTCCACCACCTAACATCGTAAGAGAAGAATTATAACCCTGTATTACAATTTCTGTCGAATATTTATCTTGGCCAGACTGTTCATCTTTCCATTTTCTTGTTGTTATTTGACCTTCAACATACACTTGTGCTCCTTTTTTCAAATATTGTTGAACAACATTGACTAACCCTTCGTTAAATACAACTATTCGGTGCCATTCTGTTTTTTCTTTTTTTTCACCAGTTGCTTTATCTTTCCAAGATTGGCTAGTAGCTAAACTCAAAGTAGCAAGACTTTTGCCATTCGTCATTTGTTTGATTTCAGGGTCTGCGCCTAAACGTCCAATTAATAATACTTTATTTAAACTTCCAGCCATAATATTTATAATTTTTAATTTATTTAATTAGTTTTATATCACAATATAAACTCAATATTAATTTTATTAATTTAAAGCAACTAAAATTATGATAAAAAAGATAGTTATTAAGGGTGCAAAAGAACATAATCTGAAGAATGTTTCGGTTGAAATTCCTAAAGATCAATTTGTTGTAATAACTGGACTATCTGGTTCAGGCAAATCCTCATTAGCATTTGATACTGTCTATGCTGAAGGACAAAGAAGATACGTTGAAAGTTTATCAGCTTATGCTCGTCAATTTTTGGATAAAATGAAAAAACCAAATGTTGATCTAATTGAGGGATTAAGTCCTGCTATTGCAATAGAGCAAAAAAATACATCTAAAAATCCAAGGTCAACTGTTGCAACAGTTACAGAAATTTATGACTACATGAGAGTACTATACGCCAGAGCTGGTGTGCCTTACTCACCATTCACAGGAAAACCTATAACATCACAAACGATAACTCAAATTGTTGATTTAATAAAAAAATTACCAAAAAAATCAACAATTTATATTTTTGCTCCTGTAGTCAGGGGTCGTAAGGGTGAGTATAGAAAGGATATTTTAAGTTATAAAAGAAGAGGTTTTAGAAAAATTAAAATTGATGAAGTCATATACGAAATAGATAAAGCACCTAATTTAGATAAAAAACTTAAACATGATATATCCGTTTTAGTTGATAGAATTGTCTTAAATTCTAATCTTGGTAATAGACTCGCTGAAAGTATTGAAACAGCTGTAAATTTATCAAATGGATTAGTATTTGCTGAGTATGAAGATGAAACATTACCAAAAAAATTTAGAAAAATTGAAAAATTAATTTATTCTACAAAATTTGCATGTCCAGAAAGTGGTTTTACGATTGAAGAGATTGAACCAAGACTTTTTTCTTTTAACAGTCCTTATGGTGCATGTGCTGAATGTGAGGGTATAGGTATAAAGTTAAACGTGGATCCAAACCTTGTAATTCCTGATGAGAAAAAAAGTATTGCAGATGGAGCCATTGAACCCTGGGCCAAATCAACAACCCTATATTATGCCCAAACCTTAGCCTCTATTGCAAAACATTATGAATTTTCTTTAGACGAAAGATGGAAAAAACTTCCAAAAAAATTTAGAGATGTAATATTATTTGGATCAGATGAGGAAGAAATAAAGTTTGTTTATGATGATGGTTATGAAAAATATTCTCATAAAAAAACTTTTGAAGGCGTAATAAACAATCTAGAAAGAAGATTTCTTGAATCTGATAGTGAATGGAAAAGAGAAGCTATAGCTGAATATCAATCTGATTCTGCATGTGAGGGATGTAATGGTAATAGATTAAAAGAAGAAGCCTTATGTGTTAAAATTGATAATCAAAATATAAGTGAAATAACTAAAAAATCCATTTTAGATGCAGCTAAATGGTTCAAAAGCCTAGAGCAAAACCTTGATAAACGACAGTTTAAAATAGCAGAACATATTTTAAAAGAAATTAATGAGAGACTAACGTTCCTTTTAAATGTTGGGCTTGAGTATTTAACATTATCGAGAGAGTCAGGCACTCTTTCTGGAGGTGAGGCTCAAAGAATAAGACTCGCTTCACAAATTGGTTCTGGATTAACTGGTGTATTATATGTTCTTGATGAACCTTCTATTGGGTTACATCAAAAAGATAATGTTAAATTAATAAATGCATTAAAAAGACTTAGAGATTTAGGCAACACAGTAATTGTTGTTGAGCATGACACGGAAACTATGGAAAATGCAGATCATATAATTGATATGGGTCCAGAAGCTGGAACTAATGGCGGTGAAATAATTGCACAAGGTACTTATGATGAAATACTAAAAAATAAAAACAGTATAACTGGTCAATATTTATCACATAAAAAATATATAGAAATTCCAAGAACCAGAAGACTTGCAAAAAATGGAAGGTTTGTTGAAATAAATGGAGCTAGTGGAAATAATTTAAATAATGTCAATCTTAAAATTCCAACAGGAAGTTTTACATGTGTAACTGGTGTTTCAGGCAGTGGTAAATCTACATTAATATTACAAACTTTATATCATGCATTAAATTTAACTTTGAACAATAGAGCAAGAAAAGTTCCAAAAGCATTTAAAAGTTACAAGGGAGTTGAGCTTATAGATAAAATAATAGATATAGATCAATCGCCCATAGGAAGAACTCCGAGATCAAATCCTGCCACTTATACAGGTGCATTTGGTCCAATTAGAGATTGGTTTACAGCATTGCCTGAATCAAAGACTAGAGGCTATAAACCAGGTAGATTTTCTTTTAATGTCAAAGGTGGTCGGTGTGAGGCATGTGAAGGAGATGGTGTTATAACCTACGAGATGCATTTCTTGCCTGATGTTTATATACAGTGTGATGAATGTAAGGGTACAAGATATAATAGAGAAACACTTGAAATAAAATTTAAAGATAAAAGTATAGCTGATGTGTTGGACATGTCAGTAGATGAAGGTTGTGAATATTTTGAAAATATTTCCAATATTAAAACTAAATTATTGACATTAAAAAAAGTTGGACTTGGCTACATAAAAATTGGGCAGCAAGCAACTACACTTTCTGGTGGTGAAGCTCAAAGAATCAAATTAGCTAAGGAGTTATCTAAAAGATCAACAGGTAGAACAATGTACATATTAGACGAACCCACAACAGGGTTACATCAGCATGATATTAAAAAACTATTAGAAATATTACATACATTTGTGGCACTTGGAAATACAGTTGTTGTAATTGAGCATAATTTAGATGTAATTAAAACAGCTGATTATATTGTTGATATGGGTCCTGAAGGTGGTGTTAAAGGTGGAAATATTATCGCAGAAGGAAAACCTGAAGACATTATCAAGATAAAAGGTAGTTATACAGGGGAATATTTAAAACCTATGCTGGAAGATAAGTTTAAAAAAAAAGTTAGAGATTTAAAAATTTAGTGTATAGTTGATTCTACATATGGGTAATTTATTATCATCACTTCCAAAAACTATTCACGCATCATTAGCCCTGGCTATATTACTTTTTTTAGGATTATTTTATGGAAATGGTGGCTTTGATTTTGATACAATTTTTTGGAGCTGGTTAACAAGACTAATACATGTAACTGTTGCAATCATGTGGATTGGTTTGCTTTGGTATTTTAACTTTGTTCAAATACCCAATATGGCAAAAATTCCTGATGAACAAAAGCCTGCTATAGGTAAGGTTATTGCACCTGCAGCCCTATTTTATTTTAGATGGGCCGCTTTACTAACTGTTATTTCAGGGCTAATTTTAGCTTATTTAAATGGGTATGCGCATGAAGCTATGACTTTGGGTATAGGTGCTGGTGGTGGTGGAAAAAATACTGCGATTGGCATTGGTATGTGGCTTGGGTTGTATATGGCTTTTAATGTTTGGTTTATTATTTGGCCAAATCAAAAAAGAGCTTTGGGTATCGTTGAGTGCGAACCAGATATTAAAGCAAAATCAGCTAGAACAGCAATGTTATTTTCAAGAACTAACACACTTCTTTCTCTACCAATGTTACTGACAATGGTCGCAGCGCAAAATCTATATTAATTTTTATTCTTTTTCTTCTTTAAGAATAGTTTTTTGTGAAACTCTAAGTTTAACAAGAATGGGGTTGGCTATGTATATTGATGAATAGGTTCCAAAAAAAACACCCATAATCATTGCTAGAGAGAAACCTTTTAATATTTCACCACCAAATAAATAAATTGAAACTAAAGCTAATAAAGTTGTAACAGAGGTTATTATAGTTCTTGATAAAGTTTCATTAATTGAAATATTTGTTAATTCAAAGATTTTAATATCAGAGAACTTTTTTAAATTTTCTCTAACTCTATCATAAATTACCACAGTATCATTCATGGAGTATCCAACAATAGTTAATACAGCTGCAACAATAGATAAATTTATTTCCAAACTAAATAAAGAAAATAGACCCAAGGTTATAATTACGTCATGGAATAAAGCCAAAATA
The DNA here is from genome assembly GCA_905618805.1 of uncultured Candidatus Pelagibacter sp. Classification (GTDB taxonomy): domain Bacteria; phylum Pseudomonadota; class Alphaproteobacteria; order Pelagibacterales; family Pelagibacteraceae; genus Pelagibacter. The sequence continues at coordinate 7,346 of CAJQSZ010000006.1, read as the reverse complement.
GCACCCAAGCTGAATTGCCATTCAAATCTAATCCATATATAAAATAACATGGCAGCTAAAGACAATGCTATAGCTATAATGCCTGATTTCAATAATTCAGAACTAACTTTTGGACCCACATTTTCAACTCTTCTAAAATTAAAAGAACTACTAACATTATCAGACAAGTTCTTTTTAATTATTTCTATAGAATTTGCACTTCTATCTTTTTTTTCTATCTTAATTAAGAAATCATTTTCATTACCAAATTTTTTAACATTTATATCTCCTAAATTCATATTATTAAAAGAATCTCTTAAAGAAGTTACATTTATCTTTTTATCATTAGCTCTTAACTCTATTAAAGTTCCACCTTTGAAGTCTACACCAAAATTAAGACCCTTAAAAAATAATAGCAGAATAGAAATTACGACTAAACAAACAGATATAATATTGAATAATTTATAAAATTTATTAAAATTGATCATTTAAATTAAGTTAGTTTTTTCTTTATTCTTTATCACATAAAAACTAGTTAACATGCGTGCTATAAAATAAACTGAGAACAGTGTAGTAAAAATTCCAACCGCTAAAGTAACGGAAAAACCTTTGACTGGTCCTGAGCCCATAAAAAATAAAATTATTGCGGCAATTAGAGTGGTTATATTAGCATCTAAGATTGCAGTTTTAGATTTTACATAACCAGCATCAAAAGCAATTAGATTATTCTTTTCATTTTTACTCTCTTCTTTGATTCTTTCAAAAATTAATACATTTGCATCAACAGCCATACCTACTGTTAAAATAATTCCTGCAATACCCGGTAGTGTTAACGTTGCTTCGAAAATTGTTAATATACCAACTAAAAGAAATAGATTAATTAGTAAAGTTACGTTAGCTATTAAACCAAAGGTTTTATATTTTACAAACATAAAAATAATTACCAATAAAAAACCAATCAAAAGTGCAAAAACTCCAGCATTAATAGAGTCCTGACCAAGATCAGGTCCTACCGTTCTTTCCTCTATTATGTTGAGTGGAGCAGGTAATGCTCCTGATCTTAATAGTAAAGCTAAGTCTGTAGCAGATTGAAAGGTGAAATTCCCACTGATTTGACCCGATCCACTTAAAATTGCATCCCTAATTACTGGTGCACTTACAATTTTATTATCAAGTACTATAGCTAATTGTTTACCAATACCAGCTTTAGTGGCTTTACCGAATCTTTTCGCGCCAACTCTGTCTAGTGTAAATGACACAACAGTTTCATTTGTTTGGTTATTCATTTGTGGTTGTGCATCTAATAAGTTTTCACCATTTAAAATTATTCTTTTACTAACTAAGGCTTCATTATCACCATCTTCAAATTGCAGTGTTTCAACACCAAATGTGTCGTTATTTTTTTGAGTGATAAATCTAAATGTTAGGTTCGCAGTTTTTCCAAGTAAAGACTTTATTCTCATTGGATCATCTAAACCTGGAAGTTCAACTAAAATTCTATTATTACCCCTTTTTAAAATATTCGGTTCGTTAGTCCCAACTTCATCAACTCTTCTTCTAACAATCTCAATAGCTTGATCTTGAGAGGAGGTTTTTATTTCAATAAGACCATATTTTGAAAGTGTTAGTTTAAACTCATTATCATTAATTGTTAGTTCAAACTGGTGAGACTTATATTGACTATAATAAGGATTAATTTCACTTTCTTTATCAGAAAAGAAAGACTCAATTATTTTATTATCTTTTTTAGCGGTATTGAAAAAAATAGCCTTATCTTCTATTCTTAGATCAGTAAAGTTAACTTTTTTATCTTTTAAATAATTTCTGATAGAAGTAATAGAGTTCTGTAGTTTTTGTGTTTCAATTGGTTCGTTATCTATTTCCAATAATAAGTAAGATCCACCCTGTAAATCTAAACCAAGATTTATTTTTTTTGATATAAAGCTATTATTAGGGTTTAGAAAATTAGAAGAAGCTATAATAATTAAAAAAAAAGAAACTAAGGAAACTATGGTTATTCTTAATTTAGAAAAATATAACACTCTTAATTAATGTTACTTTTTAACTTCCGGAGTATTAAGCAATCCCTGAATACCAGTGGACTTTATAATTTCTACTTTTACATTTTCAGCGATTAAAACTTCTACTTTTTCATTATCAATAATTCTTTCAACTGTACCTATAATCCCAGCTGAAGTAACAACCTTGTCGCCTCTTGTTAAATTTTCTACCATGGCTTTATGCTCTTTAACTTTCTTTTGTTGGGGTCTTATTAAAAAAAAATAAAAAATAACGAAAATTAAAATTAATGGTATAAATTGTCCAATTCCTGTGCCTTGCATGTTTCTCCCTGTATTTTTATGAATTATTACACCATCTGTTTTATTAAAACAACTTTAAATCTTGGTAATTTTATGAATATTATTCATATAAGGCCTTAAAACATCAGGAACAATTATCGAACCATCTTCTTGTTGGTAGTTTTCTAATATCCCCACAAGAGTTCTTCCAACTGCTAGCCCACTTCCATTCAACGTGCCCACAAGGACTGTTTCATTCTTATCATCTTTATATCTTGCTTTCATTCTTCTTGCTTGAAATACACCACATGAAGAACAGCTTGAAATTTCTCTATATTTATTTTCAGATGGGAGCCAAATCTCTATATCAAAAGTTTTTTCTGCACTAAAACCCATATCACCACTGCATAATAGAATTTTTCTATAAGGAAGATTTAATAAATCCAAAATTTTAGTTGCACAATCAGTCATTCTATTTAACTCAAATAAGCACTTATCAGACTCAACAATACTCACCATTTCAACCTTATAGAATTGATGCTGCCTAATCATTCCTTTTGTATCTTTTCCATAGCTCCCCGCTTCTTTTCTAAAACAAGGTGTTGAGGCAACCATTCTCATAGGTAGGTCATTTTTATTAATAATTTGATCTTTAACCATATTTGTTAAAATTACCTCAGCTGTAGGAATTAAAAATTTTCTATCATTTGAATCATCAAGTTTTAGTTCAAATTGATCATTATCAAATTTAGGTAATTGACCTGTCCCAAACATAGTGGAATCTGTTGCTATTAAAGGTGGGGATATTTCATTGTATCCATTTATATTAACATGTGTATCTAGCATAAAGTTTGATAAAGCTCTTTCTAATAAAGCTAGCTTATCTTTTACAAATACAAATCGCGAACCAGTAGTTTTTGTTGCAAGATCAAAATCAAGCATTACAAGATTTTCCCCCAATTCATCGTGTGATTTGGGTTTAAATTTAAATTCTGGTACTTTACCTGATTTCGAAATTTCAATGTTAAAATTTTCATCTTTGCCAACAGGAACATCAACGTGAGGAATATTGGGAATAGATGATAAAATTGCATCTAATTCTTTTTTTACAGTTGACTGATGTTGGGTAATTTTATCTATCTTAATAGAAATAATTTTTGATTTTTCAAATAGTGATTTGTCTTTAGATTTAGATATTTCTTTTTTTTCTTGTTCTAAAATTTCTCTTTCCTGAATGTATTTTCTATTCTTTTCATCAAGGATTAAAATTGATTCTAAATCTAATTTTATAAATCTTTTTTTTAAAGCTTCTTTAAAAGCCTCAACATCATTTCTAATATCTTTTATGTTATGCATTTTTGTTATTTTTCTTTTCAATAATATTTACTGAAAATATAGATAATTCATATAAAATCAATAATGGTATAGCTAAACCAATTTGAGTTATTGGGTCTGGAGGTGTTAATAAGGCAGCTGCTGCGAAAATCATTACCACAACATATTTTCTTCTTTCCCTTAGGAATTTTGCATCAACAATCCCTACCCTAGCCAATAAACTAAGAACCACGGGTAATTGAAAACTTATACCAAATGCAAAAATTAATTTCATAATCAAAGAGAGATACTCATTAACTTTAGCTTCCAATTGAATAGGTAGTCCTGTTGTTCCACCTGTACTTTCAAACGACAAAAAAAACTTTATAGCTAATGGCATAATAAGATAATAGACAAGCATTCCTCCAAGAAAAAATAAAATTGGAGTAAGTATTAAATAAGGAACAATCGCTATCTTCTCATGTTTATAAAGACCTGGTGCTATAAATTTCCAAATTTGCATTAAGATGAATGGACATGTAACAAAAAATGCAGCAAAAAATGAAACCTTTAGATAGGTTAGGAAGGTTTCTTGCAGAGCGGTAAAAATTAACCTTCTATCAGTCCCATTATCTTTTACTGCTTGAGCATAAGGTTCCACTAAAAATCCATAAAGATGCTCTGAAAAGAAATAACAACACACAAAGAAGATGAACAAAAAAATAAAAGAGTGAATTAATCTTTTTCTAAGCTCTGTTAAATGGCTAACGAAACCAGCTTCATTGTCAGATTTTTTCATTATTTATATCTATATTTTTTGATTTTGGTTTTTCAATATCATTAGATTCAATATCTAAATCAGCTACTTCATTTTGAATATTGGTAATATATCTTTTAGTGGTTCCAATCCAAGATCCAACTTTTTTTAACATAAAAGGAAAATCTTTTGGACCAATAACAACAATGGCCACAGCAACTACTAGTAAAATCTCGAACCAACCAATAGTAGGCATTTGATTTATTCTTTGTCTTTAGTGTCTTGATTATTTTCAGAAACGTTCTTTGGCTCTGGCTCATCTGTAATATCTGTAGCCATGCCTTTTTTAAAACTTTTAATACCTTTCGCTACATCACCCATTAAACTAGAGATTTTACCCCTACCAAATAAAAGGACAACCAAGATAACAACTATTGCTATTTGCCATATACCTATACTCATAATATAATTATACATCTTTTAATTTTAATTTTAAAGAAACTTTTTTATTTTTCTTCTTCAGAACTTAAGGTTCCACTAAGCATCTCATCTATATTTTCATAGATATTTTCTTTTTTTTCTTGCTGTTTTTCTTTGTAAAATTTACCAGTTCCAAATATTGCATTATCTACATTTGTGCTATCAATTAAACCAGCAGAACCTAATTCTTCAACAGTTGGCAAATCTGATAGTTTTTGAAGGCTAAAATGACTTAAAAAATCATTAGTTGTTCCATATTGAATTGGTTTACCCGGAACATCTTTACGCCCCTGTTGTTTAACCCAATTTAATTCCATTAGTATATCAAGTGTATTTGTACCAAAGGCTACACCTCTTATCTCCTCAATCTCAGCTCTAGTTACTGGCTGATGATAAACTATTATAGCAAGTGTCTCAACTGCTGCTCTGGATAACTTCTTTTCGATAGTCTTTTCTTGAGACATTAAATTTGATAAAGTTTCAGATGTTCTAAATGACCACTTTTTTGAAATACAAACTAAATTAATACCTCTAGTAGAATATTCAATTTGAAGTTTCTCTAAAGTTTTTAAAACATTAATTTTTTTTGAAATTTTAGATTCAATTGTATCCACATCAAGTGGTTCTAAAGCAGCAAAAACTATAGCCTCAACCTCTCTTTCTCCAACATTAATTTTTTTTGGAAAAGGTACAATATTAGGTGAATTGTTTTTGATTTTTGTCATTTAATTTCTTTTATATATATATCATCAAATAATTTTTCTTGTTTAATTGTAAGATTTCCTTCTTTAACAAGCTCAAGTGACCCTGCAAAAATTCCTGCTATACCAGTTTTATTATATTTAGAGTTCTTAATAAATTTTTGAGGAATTAAATCATTAATATTCTTCCAATCCAGCAGCTTTCCAAAAAATTCTTTAATTCTCTTTATACCGTCTTCTGCTGTAAATACAGGTAATTTAGGTATATTCATTCTTTGAAAATCTTTTGTCATGATGATTCCTGAATATGTTTTTAACAGCTCGTAAAGGTTTAGTTTATATTCTGTGCTATAGATTGACTTAATGCTTCCTTTAATCCCCCTAAAACGAATTTCCCTCCCCAATCTTTTTCTTTTTAACATCTGATCTGAAAGTAAACGTATTAATTCTAATTTTTTTAATTGTAACTTAAGTTTTTCTGCAACTTCTAATAATTTAAATTCTTCCTCTGGGTTACCAGGTAATAAAAGTTTAGATTTCAAATATGTTAGCCAAGTAGCCATTAACAAATACTCTGAAGCAGTCTCCAAGTTAAGATCTTTTTCACTAGTAATATATTCATGAAATTGATCAGCTAGTTTTGTTATCGATATATCCTCTAGGTTGACTTTTTGAGCTTTAGCCAAATCTAATAGTATATCTAGTGGACCATTGTAGTTATTAAGATCAACATTAAAATTGTTAGAATCAGTATCGAGCATTCTGAATATTAGCTTATAATCTTATGAAATTGTGATGTTTTTTTAATTATAAATTTACTTATTAATGGGGAGTTACTAGCAACTACAAGCATTTCTTTATAATTACCATTGCAATGAAGTACTAAATCACAACCAGCATTGAAAGCACGTTTTGTACTATCTTTTATGGAACATTTTAAACTTTTCATGGATATGTCATCAGACATTAATATATTCTTAAATTTTATATTATTCCTAATTAATTTTATGATTTTTTTTGAATGTGTAGCGGTGTTTAATCTGTCAATATCTTGATAAATTAAGTGTGCGGTCATTGCAAACAAACTTGTCTTATTTTTAAATGCTGAAAAATCATTTTTAATTAAGTAACTTAGTTTTTTTTTAATAGTAGGAGTTTTTTTATGACTATCAACTTTTGCTAAGCCATGGCCTGGAATATGTTTGATGACAGTTGCAATTTTATTCTTATAAAAAAAATCAATACATATATCGCCTATTTTTGAGACAACTCTCACATCATTTGAAAATGACCTATCACCAATAATATTGCTAGAACCCTTCAGTCTTAAATCAAGCACAGGCAATGTATTAATATTAATACCAATAGATTTGAGTAAATCTGAAGTTTGATTAATAAATGACCTATAAGTAAGATTGAATTTTTTTTTATCCTTTAAATAAAGTTTACCAAAAAATTGACCTGTTAAGTTATCAGTTTTGAAAATTTTTTTTAATCTATTTACCCGTCCTCCTTCTTGATCTATTAATATAGGGTAATGCTTGTCTTTAAAAAGCAGTTTAATGTGATTAGTAAGTTTTTTTGTTTGTTTTATTGATTTAATATTTCTTGAGAAAAGGATAATACCCCAGGGTTTAAAGATTTTAAGAAAATCTATCTCTTTTTTTGATAGTGATATTGATTTAATTCCTGTTATAAAACTTCTTTTATTAATCATTGTTTGCTATCAATTTCCAAAAATTGTAATTTTTTTTATCTTTATCAGTATTTTTTTTGACATATTCAACAATTTCATTTGTATCATTATTTAATAAA
>CAJQSZ010000005.1 GCA_905618805.1 uncultured Candidatus Pelagibacter sp. | reverse complement strand
AATTTGGAATAGGACTTGTTGGGTTATCATGGCCTCTGATATTTAATAACCATGCAACATTTTCTGAAGCAGTAACTAATAAATAATCAGCTTTATTTATTTTCAAAAATTTTACAATTTTTTTTATTTTTGATTTATGACTTTCACCAGTTATTTTTTGAGGTAAAGAAAAGAAGGATTTAGTTTTTTTTAGTTTATTTTTATAGACCTTATCAATTAGATTTTCTTCTATTGAAACTAATGTAATATTTTTTGAAAAATAATGTTTAAGTTTACTCGATGTAAACAAATGTGGGTCAAAACCTAGTTTACAATTTTTTATGATTGAGTCTGGAAGATTTTTATGAATTTCAATAACTTTGAAGTTTTTACCAGATTCATTTTCAGCTTGAATTGTATATCTTCCATCTACAAACAGATAATTATTCTTTTTTAAAATAATTGCTAAACCAGCTGAGCCTGTGAATTTTGAAATATTTTTTAATCTATCATTTTCTGCATATTCAGAAAAGAATTCATCATTTTTTGGAATAATATATCCATCAATCTCAAAATCTTTAAATTTTTCTCTTAATATTTTTATTCGATTTGTAATCATTTAATTCTTTTTTGATACCTTATCCACCCTGGACTCTTGGTTCCTTCATCAATCTCAAAATCTTGATTAAATTCAAAATCATCATCATCATCTTTAGTATCCCCAAAAAATGAATTTTTTTCTAAAAATTTTTCAGGTAATTCTTCAATAAACCTTGAGGCCATGCTATCAATCCAATTTCCTTGATAGAATCTATTCATTGCAAATGATATAAGTGCTTTTTTTTTTGCTCTTGTTATGCCTACATAAGCCAATCTTCTTTCTTCCTCTAGTCCATTCTGACCCTTTTCTTCAATAGATTTTTGATGAGGAAATAGACCTTCCTCCCAGCCAGGCAGAAAAACCACATCAAACTCAAGACCTTTAGAACCATGCATAGTCATCATGTTAATTTTTTCTCCTTCCCAATCCTGATCAATCGAGGTAGCTAATGCTACATGTTCTAAAAAGCTTTCCAAACCATCAAATTCTTTCATGGCGCTTAAAAGCTCCTTAATATTCTCTAGTCTGCTTTCGTTATCGATATCCTTTTTATTTTTAAGCATTGCTGAATAACCTGACTCATCTAACACTAATTGTAATAACTTAATGTGACTAATTTTTTTAATATTTATATCATTCCTCCATTTGTCCAGTAGGTGTAAAAAAGAGCTAAGACCTATTTTTGTTTTAGGTTTAATCAAATTTTTTTCTATTAAAGTTTTTGAGGAGTTTTCTAAACTTGATGAATTTTTATTTGAAAATTCATGTATTAATTTCAAAGTGCTTTCACCAATAGACCTCTTGGGGTTATTTACTATTCGTCCAAAAGCCAAGTCATCTTTTGGTTGATGAATTAATCTTAAGTATGCAACACAGTCTTTAATTTCTGCCCTCTCATAAAACTTAGTTCCACCCAATATTCTATACGGCATTCCAATTTTTAAAAAACGCTCTTCAAATTCTCTTGTTTGAAATATAGCTCTAACTAAGATAGCAATACCGTTAAATGAATATTTTTTTTTTAGTTTTTTTTCAATCTCATCAGAAATTCCAATAGCTTCATCTTTTCCATTTTTAAAACAATTAAGTTTAACTAAATCTCCTTCTTCCATTGTAGATTTTAAAGTTTTTCCAACACGATTTTGATTGTTAGAAATAAGATTTGATGCCACAGATAGAATATTTTGAGACGAACGATAGTTTTCTTCTAACCGTATTACTTTTGAGTTTTTATAAACCTGATCAAATTCTAAAAAATTTTTAATTTCTGCTCCTCGCCAACTATAGATTGACTGATCATCATCCCCGACGCAGCATAAGTTTTTGTGTCTTTCTGACAAAAGGTTTAACCACCTACTTTGAATGTAATTTGTGTCTTGATATTCATCTACCAATATATATTTAAAATTATTTGAATATATTTCTCTTATATCTAAATTTCTTTCTAGAATTTTTACAACATGTAAAATTAAATCTCCAAAATCACACGCATTAAGATCTATTAATTTTTGTTGATAAACTTTATACAAAGGAAGTACTGTTTTTTCAAAGATATCATTTTTGTTAACAATTACTTCACTTGGATAAAAACCTTTATTTTTCCACCTATCAATAATGGATAGAATATATTTTGGAGCCAATTGCTTAATATCTATATTTTCAGCTTTACATATATTTTTTATTAATCTTACCTGGTCATCTGTATCAATAATTGTAAAGTTTGAAGTTAATCCTACTGCTGGTGCATGCTTTCTTAATAGTTTTGCACATATAGAGTGAAATGTTCCGAGCCAAGATAACCCGGTTGCATCAGAATCAAGTATAGAGCTAACCCTATTTTGCATTTCTTTTGCAGCTTTGTTTGTAAAAGTTACAGAAAGTATTTGATTGGGAAATGCTTTTTTTTCTTTAATTATATGAGCAATTCTTGAAGTAAGTACCTTAGTTTTGCCAGATCCTGCACCAGCTACTATGAGTAAAGGGCCATCTAAGTATAAAACAGCTTCTTTTTGGGCATCATTAAGGTTATTTAAATATTCAGAGTTTATCATTTTTAAAATTTCATTATAAGTTAATTAAACTTCCACAAATTTTATGAAACAACTTGTTAAAAATTTTAATAACTTAATCAAAAAGACAATATTCAAAGTTCAGAATAAAACAAATAATAAGTTAATATTATTTAAAACCAAGAATAAA
>CAJQSZ010000004.1 GCA_905618805.1 uncultured Candidatus Pelagibacter sp. | reverse complement strand
GACTTTATTCATAAAAATTCATGTCTAACAACATTATATCAAAAAACCTAAACAATACTCCTCCTGAAGCTCTTGACTGGGCCGTTGTTCAAAAAAATATGAAGAACAAACTAGGCAGCGACATATATGAAAGCTGGCTTAGAAAAATAGATTTTGTTGAAGAGATGAGCAATTATGTTTTGCTTTCAGTGTCAACTAGATTTATCAGAGATTGGATTACCTCAAGATATTTAGACCAAATATTACAAATAATTAAGATATATAAAAAAGATTTAACAAGAATAGAATTTAAAATCGTAGAAAGAAATTCTGAAAACCTAAATGACAACAGCTCTAAAATAAATGAAAAGGGTGAAAACGTATCATTCATCAAAGATACTTATTTGCAGTACAACAGAATTGACCCCAATAAAAGATTTGATAATTTTATAACAGGAACAAGTAATAAGCTAGCTTATGAAGCATCATTAAAAGTTTCAGAAAATATTTCACACTACAATCCACTATACATTTATGGTGGTGTTGGAATGGGTAAAACTCACTTATTAAATTCGATTGGTCTTTCTTTAAAAGAAAAAAATAAAGTAATGTTTATTTCAGCTGAAAGATTTATGTATCAATTTGTTAAATCAATAAAGTCTAACGACATGGTAAAATTTAAGGAGTATTTTAGAAATACAGACATTTTATTGATTGATGATATTCAGTTCATGAATGGAAAAGAAGCGATGCAAGAAGAATTTTTTCATACCTTTAATGCCTTGATTGATAAAGGATCACAAGTAATAATTTCTGCAGATAGGGCTCCAAATAAATTATCTAGAATTCAAGACAGGATAAAATCAAGATTTGCTGGTGGTCTCGTAGTTGATGTGCAAAAACCTGATTATGAATTAAGAAAAAAAATTGTTAAACAAAAAACTGAGGAGCTGAATTTTTTTATTCTAATCAGGTAAATATTTCTGAAGAAATACAAAAGTTTATTAGCACAGAAATTACAACAAGTATTAGAGAGTTAGTTGGAGCAATAAATAGGGTTGTGTCTTTCTCAAGAATATACAAAAAAGTTCCAAATTTATCTGAGGTTAAGGTAGTTTTAAAAGATCTATTAAATATCGGTGAGAATAAAGTGACAATTGATTTGATACAATCGACAGTTTGCAAATTCTTCAAAATAAGTAAAAATGAAATGCTTTCTTCAAGAAGGTCAAGATATCTTGTAAGACCAAGACAAATTGCAATTTATTTAACTAAAATTTTAACTTCTAAATCATTACCAGAAATTGGTAGGGAGTTTTCCAATAGGGACCATACAACAATCATACATTCTGTTAAAACAATTGAACAATTAAAGGAAAAAGACCCAGAAATGACCGACAACATTAATAACTTAAAAAATCAAATACTGTATAATAAAGAAAATGAAATTTAACGTTAATCAACAAAACTTACAACAAGCTTTAAATTACTGTCAGGGTGTAATTGAAAAAAGAAACACACTACCAATTTTATCAAATGTTTTGTTAAATGTGAGTGACTCAAAACTAACAATTACTGCTACTGACCTAGATCTAATATTTATTCATAAAATTACCAACGTAGAAGTTCTTGAGGAGGGAAGCACGACAACTACCTCTTCAATCATGTATGACATTATAAGAAAATTTTCTTCAGGAAAAAAAATCAATCTATCTTTAACAGAAGGAAGTAAACTTCAAGTAGAGTCAGAAAAATCTGTTTTTAATCTAAACTGCATTAATGCATCTGAATTTCCTCTAACGGATGAAAATTTTAATCAAAATGAATTTTCTATTAAATCTAAGCAATTACTGAAATTATTAAATAAATGTAAATTTTCTATTTCAAATGATGAAACAAGACATTATTTAAGTGGAATTTTTTTTCACCAAACCCAAGTAGAAGATCAAAATTTTTTAACAGCAGCAGCCACAGATAGTCATAGAATGTCTATATCTAAAATAAGATTAGATCAGAAGGTTGATTTTGAGCCAATTATATTACCCAAGAAAACAATATTTCAATTATGCACTTTACTAGAAAGTTATGATGGTGATGTAAAAATTTCAAATATAAAATCAAAAATTAAATTTGAATTAAATGATAGCATTTTAATTTCTAAATTAATTGATGGAAAATTTCCTAATTATGTTCAGGTAATACCTAAAAACAATCAAAAAAAATTAGAGATAGACTTAAAATTATTTTTAGATTCTGTGGATAGAGTTGCCTCAGTTTCACTTGATAAAAAAGATGGTGTAAAATTTAATTTATCAAAAGATGTTTTAAATTTGTCTGTTAACAACACTAATAGTGGTGATGGCAAAGAAAGTTTGGGTGTCAAATTTGATCATGATTTGGAAATAAGTTTCAATTCAAGATATTTGATTGATGTTGCTGCCCAGCTTAATGGAAAGAAAATAGAAATTTTTTTTAATGACACGGGCTCACCAGCTCTAATTAAAGATCCTGATGACTTTGATAGTATTTTTGTTGTAATGCCTATGAAGGGTTAATTTAGATGGTCTAGTTCTGTATAAATAGCATCCTGTAAATTCTTTAAAAAAAATTCTTTATTTTGTCCAGGTTCAATTACTGGCAAAATTGAAATTATTAAAGTTGTGTTAATATTTTTAAAGCCATGCTTAGGCCAGGTGAAGCCAGAGTTAATTGCTATTGGCTGACATGGTATTTTTAACTCTTCATAAATTCTGCTTGCCCCTTTTTTAAAAGATGTTCGATCTTCTGGTGGCAATCTTGTAGCTTGTGGAAAAATTATTAATGGTCTATTTGACATATTAACAAATCTCAAAATATCTCCAAAAAACCCAAGGTTA
>CAJQSZ010000003.1 GCA_905618805.1 uncultured Candidatus Pelagibacter sp. | reverse complement strand
GTTTTCAGGTATTTTTGATTTGACTTTAATTAATTTCTTTAAGAATAAATTTATTAAAAATACAAAAAATAGAAGCAAGGAAAATATTGCAAAACATTATGATCTTGGTAATGATTTTTTCTCTCTTTGGTTAGATAAATCTTTAACCTACTCAAGTGCAATATTTGAAAATTCTAAACAAGATCTTTACCTTGCGCAGAATAATAAATATCAAAAATTAACTGATCTTTTAAAGCCTGCTGCTGGCAGTAATATCCTTGAAATTGGTTGTGGTTGGGGTGGTTTTGCTGAATATATAGGCACTAATTATGATGTGAAATTAGATTGTATAACCATCTCTAAAAGACAATTTGAATTTGCTAAAGAAAGAATTCATAAGTGTGGACTTAGTGAAAAAGTTAATATTGAAATTAAAGATTATAGAGATCTTAAAAAAAAGTATGATCATATTGCATCTATAGAAATGATTGAGGCAGTAGGGCAGAATTATTTAGACAGTTACTTTAATACAATAAAGAAGAATTTAAATCCATCAGGTACAGTCGGTATTCAAGCCATAACAATTGATGATAGTTTGTTTGAGAGATATAAAAATAAGCAAGACTTTATTCAAAAGTATATTTTTCCAGGTGGATTTTTGCCGTCTAGAAGCGAAATACAAAATCATATTGATATTAATGGTTTAAAATTTGGAGAATATAACTCTTATGCAGATCATTACTCAAATACACTTATTATTTGGAGGGAAGAGTTCAATAATAAATGGGATACAATTAAAGATCAGGGTTTTGACTTAACTTTTAAAAAGATGTGGCAATTTTACCTGTCATATTGCGAGGCTGGTTTCAAATCAAGAAATATAGATTTGATTCAATTCTCTTTATATAATAAATAAACATATGAAAATTATATTTGCTTTAATATCATTAATTTTATTAACCAGCTGCACAGGAAACAATATGAAACCAACAGACTTTAAGGACCAAAAACCAAGATTAATTATAGAAGAGTATTTATCTGGAAATGTTAAAGCCTGGGGGATTTTGCAAAATAGATCTGGAAAAGTAACTAGACAATTTTCAGCTGATCTAAACGGTGTGTGGGATGGTAAACAGTTAATTTTAAATGAAAAATTTAATTGGAATGATGGTGAAATTCAAGAAAGGCAATGGACAATTGATAAATTAGATGAACATAATTATGAAGGTACTGCTGGAGATGTTGTTGGTAAGGCTAAAGGCTATTCATATGGTCCTGCTTTTAAATTTGAATATGTTTTATTAGTACCTGTTAAAGGTAAAGAAATGAAAATCACTTTTGATGATTGGATTTTTATGCAAGATGAAAAAGTAGCAATTAATAGAGCTACAATGACTAAGTTTGGAATAAAAGTTGCTGAACTTACAGTGATGTTTGTTAAAGATTAGTAATCTATTTTTTTCATCCCTTTTTCAATAATTTTAAAATATATACTGCTAGGCAACATACTTAAAAATTTCAAAAGATAAGTAAAAGCTTTAGGGAAATGGATTTCAAATCCTTTCTTCTTAACTAAGCCTATATAAATTTGTTCTGCAGCAAATTCTGGTGGCTTTATCATTGGCATTGGAAAATCATTTTGATCTGTCATTGGAGTTTTAATAAAGCCAGGACTTACTAGAGAAACTCTTACATTTTTTCTTTTCATTTCAAAATGAAGGCTTTCCGCAAAACTTGTTAAAGCAGATTTAGATGCACAATAAGCTCCTGCTGCAGGTAAACCTCTATATCCAGCAACAGAGGAAATGATTGATATTTGGCCACTTTTTTTATTATTATAATACTCATAAACAGAGTTAATCGAATTCATTGTACCAAAGTAATTAACTTCCATAATTTTTCTAATCTTATCAAGATTGAACTCTTTCTCTGATTTGGGGTCGTGTATGCCAGTTCCAAATATAGATATTTCAACATCATTAAATTTTTCAATAATATTTTTAAAAACAGACTTACATTGATCAATATTAGTAACATCTAAAGGAAAAGAGTGAATATTCGAATTCTCTTTATTTAAGTCTTGTAGTAAATTTTCTCGTCTTGCAGATGCTGCTACTATCCATCCTTCATTTGCAAATTTTAAAGCTAAAGCCTTACCAATTCCACTACTTGCACCTGTTATCCAAATAACTTTTTTTTCATTCATAAATCAATGTATAATACGAATATGCTAAAAAATAAAATTTTATCTTTTATTCTATTTACTCTAGCTACTTACTCAGCTTCAGCTATAGGTGGATTTGCAACAATTACCTTTAAAGAGCCTTGGTACTCGTTACTTATTAAACCATCTTTTAATCCACCAGATTGGATTTTTGCACCAGTATGGACAACCCTTTATCTAATGATGACAATTGCGATTTGGAGTTTTTGGCACTCAAAAAATAGAGATATGAAGACAGTTTATATTTATCTTGTTCATTTAATTTTTAATACAACTTGGAGTGTAGTTTTTTTTGTTTTTCATAAAATTACTTTAGCTCTAATTGTATTGGTAATTTTAATATTATTGATAATTGTTCTCATAATTAGATTCAAGCGTGTCAATTTGTTTAGTTATTATTTAATGATTCCTTATTTACTTTGGTGTCTCTTTGCATTACTGCTAAATTTATGTCTAATCATATTAAATTAAATATATTATGGATGATGTTGTAATAATTGGTGGCGGAATAATAGGAACTGCTACAGCATATTTTTTATCTAAAGAGGGTAGAAAAGTTAAAGTTATAGAAAGAGATCCAACTTATAAAACAGCTTCTTTTCCACTATCACTGGGTGGTTTTAGACGACAATTTTTTCAAAAAGAAAATATTTTATTAGGAAAATTTGCAAGAGAGTTTATCTTTCAAATACCAGAATTACTTAAAACTGAAAAAAATCCTAACCCTACAGCGAGTATGGTTACTAATGGATATTTATTAATGTTTGGTCCAGAGCATGCTGAGGAACAGTATAAAGCTTTAAAAAACCACGAAGCGTGTGACGCGGGAACTAAAAATATTAAAGGATCGAAGTTATCTAGTGTATTTCCATTTATAAATAGTGACGGCATAGAAACTGCCACATATACAGACAATCAAAGTGAAGGATGGATTGATCCATTTATGTTTCATGGTGCTTTAAAAAGTAAAGCAATTGAACTTGGAGCTGAATTTATTAAAGGTGAAGTAAAAAGTATTTCTGAAATAAAAGCTAAAACTATAATATGTGCTGCAGGCTGTTGGACTAAGGAATTACTAAAAGATATTCCTGTTGTTCCTCAAAAACATACTGTTTTTAGAGTTAAATGCCCAACACATATACCTGAAATGCCTTTGTGTGGAGATTTAACTACAGGTGTATATTGGAGACCCGAAGGCAAAGAATACCTGGCTGGTTCACCGAATTCAGTATTTGATGCCACAGATTTAGAACCAGCTTGGAATGATTTCGAAGAATTAGTTTGGCCAGCTTTAGCTGAAAGAATTCCAGCTTTCGAAGAGTTAAAATTAACAGGTGGGTGGGCTGGTTATTATGATTGTAATAAATTAGATAACAATGCCGTTGTTGGTAAACATCCAAAATATGAAAATGTTTATATGGCTTCAGGATTTACTGGAAGAGGTTTGATGCAAGCGCCTGGTATTGGTAGAGCTTTAACAGAATTAATAACAACGGGTTCTTATCAAACGATTGATATTAGTGATTTTTCTGTCGAAAGAGTGCTTGAAAATAATGCTAGACCCGAACCTTACGTTTTATAGTTTTTCATTAAGTAGAAATTTTCACTTCCACCATATGTTATTTTTTTTACATAATTATCAATGTCAG
>CAJQSZ010000002.1 GCA_905618805.1 uncultured Candidatus Pelagibacter sp. | reverse complement strand
TTTACCCTCTATTATTGCAATTAAATCATTTTTTTTTACAAAAGAGCCCTCTTTTTTTTTTATAGTAAATCTAATTTTATTATCTATTAATTCAAATGTTTGTTTTGCAAATTCTAACCCAGCTATTACAGCTTGTTGGTTAGAAATTAATCTAACTTTTACTATCTTAGCATTTTTAACTAAGTTTGAAGTAATATCACCAGAAGGGTATAGATCTTCATTTAAAGCAAGCTTTACACTATTCTTAATATAATAATTACTTAATTTAATTTGAGACACTTTTATTATCTGCCTATCTCAACCATTCTTTCAACAGGAACTCTTGCTTTTTCTATTGTCTCTTCATCCATTATGATTTCACCGGTTTCATTTTCTAGGCAATCTAAAATTTTTGGTAATGTAATTTTTTTCATATGAGGACAAAGGTTACACGGTCTAATAAATTCTACATTTGGGTTTTCTACTTGAATATTATCACTCATTGAACATTCAGTAACCATCATAACTTTTTTAGGTTGATTGTCCTTAACATATTTAATCATTCCACCAGTTGACCCAGCAAAGTCACTTGCTTTAATTACATCGGGGGGACATTCTGGATGAGCTATTATTTTAATACCAGGATTTTTTGCTCTAATATCATGTATTTCTTTTTCAGTGAACTGGTCATGAACCATACAAATACCTTTCCAAGCAATAATTTCAACATTAGTTTGAGAGGCAACATATTTTGCTAAGTAATCATCAGGTAAAAAAATAACCTTTTTAACACCAAGAGATTCTACAATTTTAACTGCATTTGCAGATGTACAGCAAATATCTGTTTCAGCTTTTACTTCCGCAGAAGTATTAACATAGGATACAACAGGTACACCTGGATATTTTTCTTTTAATAACCTTACATCTTTACCTGTGATTGATGATGATAAAGAACAACCAGCAGTCATATCTGGAAGTAAAACTTTTTTTTTAGGACTCATCAACTTAGATGTTTCGGCCATGAAGTGAACTCCTGCCATTACAATAATATCAGCCGTAGTTTTTGAAGCCTCAATCGCAAGAGCTAACGAGTCTGCAGCAACATCTGCAATACCATGATAAATTTCTGGAGTTTGATAATTGTGAGCAAGTATAATTGCATTTTTTTCTTTTTTTAATTGATTAATTTTATGAATATAAGGGGCATGAACTGACCACTCAATCTCAGGCATAACCTTTGAGATTTTTTGATAAATAGGATCTGTTGCTATTTTTACTTCTGGTGTAAATTCCATAATAAAACCTATCAATCAGTTAGTATTTTGTCATTTTATAATTCGACGCATTAATTCTTTAAATTTATAAGGGGCGTTCTGTTACCCGGTGCCCCAGACCGTGCTTCTATAATTAACCTAAGTTAATTATGCAGCAATAGCGTAACTTTCGTTAGCATTTAAAGTTTAGCCCGTTACGGTGGAACAATCCCGAACGAAAGAATAGCCTTTAGACACCCGTCGATCCTATTTCACCCCCGTAAGTTGTATGGTGGAGGTGGTGGGTACTGCCCCCACGTCCGTAATGGTTATTACGAAATTCGTTTATCGTCGTAGTTGGCAAGCCAACAAGATTAATATAAAAGCATTTGAAAGAGATTCAATAAAAAAAAAATTCAATAAAAACCATGAAATTAACTAAAGAACAAGCACAAGAGATTAAAGATCAACAGTCACAACAGAATCAAACAAAAAGAGTCACTGCTCCTGCACTTGAAAAAATTCTTTATGAGGCAATGCCAGCGCTAGACCATGGCTTTGTAAGAGTAGTTGATTACATGGGTGATGATACGTCAATTGTTCAATCAGCTAGAGTTTCGTATGGAAAGGGAACCAAACAAGTTTCAACAGACGCAGGTCTAATTAAGTATTTAATGCGACATTGGCATAGCACGCCATTTGAAATGTGTGAAATTAAATACCATGTTAAGCTTCCAATTTTTATCGCACGTCAATGGATTAGACATAGAACAGCAAATGTTAATGAATACTCAGCAAGATATTCTATTTTAGATAAAGAATTTTATTTACCATCAGCAGAAAATCTAGCAGCGCAATCCTCAAGTAATAGACAGGGAAGAGGTGATGTTATTGAAGGTGAACAAGCAAAAGAAGTTTTAGAGCTTTTAAAAAATGATGCTGATAGAACTTATGATAACTATGAAATGATGTTGAATGAGAGATTTGATGGATCAACTATTGATGAAAATAAAAAAGGTTTAGCAAGAGAGCTTGCAAGAATGAATTTAACTTTAAATACCTACACTCAATGGTACTGGAAAACAGATTTATTAAACTTGATGAATTTTTTAAGGCTTAGGGCTGACAGTCATGCTCAATACGAAATAAGAGTTTATGCAGATATAATGTTAGATACTGTTAAGAAATGGGTCCCAATAACTTATGATGCGTTTATGGATTATAGAGTTGGTGGTACGGAAGTTTCTTCAAAAGGAAAAGTTATAATCCAAAAACTCATTAAAGGTGAAAGCGTTAATCCCGACAACTCTGGTTTGTCTAAAAGAGAATGGAATGAGCTAATGACCGCCTTTGATCTTAAAGATAAGTTGATTTAATTTTTTTAGCAAAGTCTAAATATATTTTAGAAATTTCATGATCTGGATTAGCCTCAACAATTGGCTTTCCTTCATCACCACATTTTCCAACCTCAGGGTTTAATGGAATTTCTCCTAAAAACTCTTTACCAAACTCTTCTGCAGTTCTCTTAACACCACCTTCACCAAATATTTTATATTTTTTACCATCATCTCCAGTGAAATAACTCATGTTATCAACTAAGCCCAGAATCTTAACACCAAGCTTATCAAACATTTTAATTCCTCTTTTTACATCTAGAAGAGCAACTTCTTGAGGAGTAGAAATTATAATTGCTCCATCCATTTTGATTTCTTGAGAAAAAGTTAATTGAGTATCACCAGTTCCTGGAGGCATATCAACAATTATAAAATCTAAATCTTTCCAACCAACTTTTTGAGTAAAAGTTTTTATTGCACTGGTAACCATAGGTCCACGCCAAATCATAGGTGTTTGTTGATCAGCAAGAAAGCCGATAGACATACATTGAATGTCGTATTTAGTAATAGGCGTTAAAGTTTGACCATCACTTTTTGGTTTTTCATTAATATTAAACATTTTTGGAATTGATGGACCATAAATATCAGCATCAAGTAAGCCAACTTTACAGCCAATTTGTTTTAAAGCTAACGCAAGATTTGTTGCAAAAGTAGATTTTCCAACACCACCTTTGGCACTTGATACAGCTATTGTAAATTTTGTTCCTAAAATAGGGTTTTTTGTAAACACTTTAGGTTCCATTTTCTTTTTCATTGCGTCACTTAGTTCCGGCTTTTTATCTGTCATGCTTTCATCATTACTTGTTTTTTATAATAAAGACATTATATACTTTGTCATATGTCTGATGATTTCAAAGGAAGAGGCGGAAGTCCATGGGGAGCACCTCCAGGAGGAGGAAATGGCTCAGGAAAAGGACCCACACCTCCAGACATAGATGCAATTATTAGAGATATTCAAAGCAAGATAAATAAATTTTTACCTGGTGGAAGCTCTGCAGGAGGTAAACCAATTGGTTTAATTTTAATTATTATAGCATTTGTATGGCTAGCTAGTGGATTATATAGAGTACTACCTGACGAACAAGGAGTAGTACTTAGATTTGGTAAATTTGTAAAAACTACCCAACCAGGATTAAATTACCACATCCCTTTTCCGGTTGAATCTGTTCAAACACCAAAAGTTACAAAGGTTAATAGAATAGATATTGGATTTAGATCTGAGAGAGATAGCGGTTTTTCTCAAGGTGGAGGAGTTGCTGACGTACCTCAAGAAAGTTTAATGTTAACTGGAGATGAAAATATTGTTAATATAGACTTTTCAGTATTTTGGGTGATTAAAGATGCGAGCAAATTTTTATTTCAAATTCAGGACCCAGAGGGAACAGTAAAAGCGGCAGCTGAAACAGCAATGAGGGAAGTTATTGCTAAAAGTGAAATTCAACCAGTTTTAACTGAGGGTAGAGCTCAAATTGAAATTGAAACACAAGAAATTATTCAATCAATATTAGATGAATACAATAGTGGTATTCAAATTACACAAGTTCAAACACAAAAAGCAGATCCACCGGATCAAGTAATTGATGCGTTTAGAGATGTTCAAGCAGCAAGAGCTGATATGGAGAGGTCTAAAAATGAAGCAGAGGCCTATGCTAATGACGTAATTCCAAGAGCAAGAGGTGAGGCTGCAAAAATTATGCAAGCAGCCGAAGCTTATAAACAAAAAGTTGTTGCAGCAGCGGAAGGTGAAGCTAGTAGATTTATTTCGATATATAACGAGTATTCAAAAGCTAAAGAAGTTACTCAAGAGAGAATGTATTTAGAGACTATGGAAAAGGTCTTAGCGGATATAGATAAAGTAATTATTGAAAAAGGTGCTGGATCAGGCGTTGTGCCCTACTTACCACTTCCTGAATTAGGTAAAAAGAAAGTAGCGAATTAATATGAAGATACAAAAGATTTTATTACCAATAATTATTGCAATAAGTGCATTAGCTTTTTTCTCTATCTTTGTAGTTAAAGAAGTTAATCAAGCCATAGTTCTTCAGTTTGGTAATCCCAAACAAATCATACTGGAACCTGGTTTAAACTTTAAAGTACCATTTATCCAAAACGTAGTTTACTTAGATAAAAGAATTTTAAATTTAGATACACCGCCAATAGAAGTAATTGCATCAGACCAAAAAAGATTGATTGTTGATGCTTTTGCCAGGTTTCAAATTACAGACCCATTAAAATTTTACATTTCAGTTGGAAATGAAAGAGTTGCAAGATCAAGATTGGCAACAATTATTAATTCAAGACTTAGAAATGTTCTTGGGCAGCAAGAGCTACAAACATTATTATCAAAAGATAGAAGTAAGCAAATGGCTTTAATACAAGAAGGTGTGAACAATGAAGCTAAAAACTTTGGTATTAAGATAGTAGATGTGAGAATTAAAAGAGCAGACTTGCCTGAGGCAAACAGTGAAGCGATCTTCAGAAGAATGCAAACTGAAAGAGAGAAAGAAGCTAAAGAATTTAGAGCAAGAGGAGCTGAAATGGCTGTAACTATTACATCAACAGCTGACAAGGATGTTTCAGTATTGCTAGCAAATGCAAATAAAGACTCTGAGATCATGAAAGGTGAAGGAGATGGTGAAAGAAATAAAATTTTTGCAGAAGCATTTGGTAGAGATCCAGAATTTTTTGCTTTCTATAGAGCAATGCAAGCTTATGAAACTGCTTTAATAGGTGGCGATACTTCTGTAATCTTATCTCCTAATAGTGAGTTTTTTAAATTTTTTGGAAACATCAAGCCTAAAAAATAAATCAGATACATGAACGAGCTAATTGTAGCTTTTGGCCTTTTTCTTTTTATAGAAGGGATTTTATATGCTTTATTCCCGTCAGGAATGAAAAGCATGTTATTAAAATTAAATGATGTGACTAATAGTCAGTTAAGAACAGGTGGATTGATATTTGCAGTTATAGGATTTATTGTTATTTGGTATATAAAAAATTAAATGAATAAAATTAAGAAATTATTAATAGCAGTCTTTACAATTACTTTAGCAATGCAAGTAAGTGCTAAAGATGCACCAGCTTCATTTGCTGACTTAGCTGAAAGATTAATGCCCTCAGTTGTAAATATTTCAACAACAACAACTGTAACGACGAATGGTAATCCATTTCCTGGATTTAAGTTTCCTCCAGGATCTCCCTTTGAAGATATGTTTAAAGAATTTGGAACACCACAAACGAGAAAATCTGCAGCACTAGGGTCAGGATTTATAATTGATGAAAAAGGAATTGTGATCACCAACAATCATGTCATTCAAGACGCAGAAGATATTGTTGTAAGAGTTGGTGGAGATAAAGAATATAAAGCTACAATTATTGGTGCAGACCCTTTGTCAGATATTGCAGTTCTTCAAATAGATTCAAAAAAAAAATTTATACCAGTTAAATTTGGAAATTCTGATAAAGCAAGAATTGGAGACTGGGTAATTGCAATTGGTAATCCATTCGGGTTAGGTGGAACGGTAACAGCTGGAATTATTTCAGCTAGAAATAGATCAATAGGTCTTTCGCGTTATGAGGATTATATTCAAACTGATGCGTCTATTAATTCTGGAAACTCAGGTGGTCCATTATTTGATATGAATGGGGATGTTATTGGAATTAATACAGCAATTTTAGGTAAAGGTGGATCAATTGGCATAGGTTTTTCTATACCATCTAACAATGCAAAAAAAGTTGTAGATCAATTAATAGAATTTGGTGAAACCAAAAGAGGATGGCTTGGAGTTAGAATTCAAGTGGTGACTGATGAAATTGCAGATGTTGAAAAATTAGACAAACCAAGAGGAGCGTTAGTTGCAAGTGTTGCAGAAAAGAGCCCTTCAGATAAAGCGGGTATTAAAGCGGGAGACATCATTTTAGAATTTAATGGAACTAAAATTAATGAAATGAAAGAGCTACCAATAATTGTAGCACAAACAGAGGTTGGAAAAACTGTTGAAGTCAAAATTTGGAGAAATAAAAAAGAAATTACTAAAAAAATTAAATTAGGAAGATTAGAAACTTCAGAAGACTTTAAGGAAGAAAAAAAAGAAGCTAACATAGAAACACCAGAAATATCAGAAATTAAATCTTTAAAAATTATAGCAAGACTATTGAATCAAAAAGATATTCAAGAAAGAAAACTTCCTAACCAGACAACAGGATTGGTTATTACTAATATTGGTAAAAATAGCCCAGTTAGTTATTTAAATATAGGTGATGTAATAGTTGAGGCTCAAAAGAAAAAAATAAAATCCATAAAGGATCTTGAAGATATAGTTGAAGCTGCTCTAAAATCTAACCAAAAAACAATTTTGATTGTAATCTACAATTCTCAGAACCAAAGACGATATATTGGTGTTAAGTTAGATTAGTAATGGACAAACTGTCCAAGATAATTTTAATTTCAGGTCCTACTGCTTCAGGTAAATCAAATTTTGCTGTAAAAATTGCCAAAAAAATTAACGGTGAAATAATCAATGCAGATAGTATGCAAGTTTATAAACAATTAAAAATTCTGACTGCTAGACCTAATAAAGAAGATCAAAACAATATCAAACATCATTTATATGGCATTATTGATTTGAAAAAAAATTTTTCTACAGGTCAATGGTTAAAAGCAGCAAAAAATAAAATTAAAGAAATTAGAAATAGAAAAAAAATTCCAATTTTAGTTGGTGGAACTGGATTATACTTTCAGTCTTTGATTAATGGTTTGGTTAAAATTCCAGAAATACCCCTTAAATTTAGAAACAAAATTAGATTAACACAAAAAAAAATTGGACAGGAAAAATTTTATAAACAACTTTTAAAAATTGATCCCAAAATTAAAAATAAATTTGATCTTAACGATATCCAAAGAACGATCAGAGCCTTTGAGATTAAATCATATACAAAAATTTCTATGTATGAATGGATAAAAAAAACTAAACCTGAATTTAAAGATGATGAATTTTTAAAGCTATATGTAGATTTTAAAAGAGAAGAGTTGATTAAAAGAATATCCCTAAGAACAACCAAGATGATTAAGGAAGGGGCAATAAATGAGGTAAAAAAATTTATTAAATTGAAAATCAAAAAAGATCTGAGTGTAAATAAGGTAATAGGAATTGACGAATTGACACAGTACTTAAATCAAAAAATTGATTTGGATCAAGCAAGAGAATTAATTTCAATTAAAACAAGACAATATGCCAAAAGACAAGCTACATGGGCGAGAAGTCGGATGACATATTGGGAAAAAATAAATCCAACTAAGATTGCTGATTATATAAAAAAATTAAATAAATCATCCGTTAAACTTGACCAATTAACATAAAGTCGAATAGATTGCCCAAATGGGTAATTTATATTCTGGAGCAGAAATAGTATTTAAGTGTCTTGAAGACCAAAAAGTAGAACATATTTTTGGTTATCCAGGTGGAGCAGTTCTTCCTCTATATGATGAATTAAAAAACCACCCTTCTATAAAACATATTTTAGTTAGGCACGAACAGGGAGCCGGTCATGCAGCCGAAGGTTACGCAAGATCAACTGGTAAACCTGGTGTTGTACTAGTTACATCTGGACCTGGTGCAACCAATGTTGTAACTGCATTAACTGATGCCTATATGGATTCAGTTCCTTTGGTTTGTATTTCAGGACAAGTTCCTACTCATTTAATTGGTACAGATGCTTTTCAAGAATGTGATACGACTGGAATTACTAGGCCTTGTACAAAACACAATTGGTTAGTTAAAGATATTAATGATCTTCCAAGAATAATGCATGAAGCATTTGAAGTTGCTACAACAGGAAGACCAGGGCCAGTACTAGTTGATATTCCAAAAGATATTCAGTTTGCTAAAGCAAAATATTTTAAACCTAAAAAAGAAAAAAAACAAAAAAAAAAATCTTCTAATAAATTTAATCAAAAAGATATTGATCAATTAGTTGACTTAATGAAGAAAGCTTCAAAACCAGTTTTTTATACAGGTGGAGGGGTAATTAATTCAGGTCCTAGAGCTAGTCAATTATTAAGAGAATTAGTTTTATTAACTGGATTTCCAATTACATCAACACTTCAGGGATTAGGAGCTTACCCAGGAGATGACAATCAATTCCTAGGAATGCTTGGAATGCATGGAACTTACGAAGCTAACAACGCAATGCATGATTGTGATTTATTAATTAATATTGGCGCAAGATTTGATGATCGTATCACTGGAAAAATTGATGATTTTTCCCCAAACTCAAAAAAAATTCATATCGATATTGACCCTTCATCAATTAATAAAATTGTAAAAGTTGATCTATCTATTGTAGGTGATGTTAGTGATGTTATTAGATCTATAACAAAAACTTTAAAAAATAAAAATTTAAATTTAGAAAAATCTAATAAACAGAAAATTTCAAAATGGTGGCAACAGATTCAAAAATGGAGAACGAAACAATCTTTAAATTTTATTAACAGTGATAAAGTTATTAAACCTCAACATGCAGTTCAAAGACTTTATGAATTAACAAAGAATAAAGATACTTTCATCACAACTGAAGTTGGACAGCATCAGATGTGGGCAGCACAACATTATAAATTTAATAAACCCAATAGATGGATGACCTCTGGTGGACTTGGAACTATGGGCTATGGATTGCCTGCTGCGGTAGGTGTTCAAGTAGCTCACCCTGAGAAATTAGTTGTTGATATTGCGGGTGAGGCTTCAATTTTAATGAACATACAAGAGATGTCAACAGCGGTTCAATACAACCTGCCAGTAAAGATATTTATCTTAAACAATCAATACATGGGTATGGTTAGGCAGTGGCAGGAACTCCTTCATGAAAAAAACTATTCTGAAAGTTATTCAAAAGCATTACCAGACTTTGTTAAATTGGCTGAAGCTTATGGGTGTGTTGGAATTAGAGCTGATAATCCAGATGAATTAGATGAAAAAATTGAAGAAATGATTAATACAGATGGACCTGTAATTTTTGATTGCCATGTAGATCAAAATGAAAATTGTTATCCAATGATACCTTCTGGCAAACCACATAACCAAATGCTATTAGGACCCAAAGATCAGACTGAAAACAAAATATCAGGTAAAGGGAAAGCTTTAGTTTAAAATGGTTAAATCTAAATCAGCATATAGCATCCCCACTAAACTTGGAAAATTAGAAACACATATTATTGTGGTTTGGGTAGACAATGAAGCAAGTGTATTATCAAGAGTGGTTGGACTGTTTTCTGGCAGAGGATATAATATTGAGTCATTAGCTGTAGCAGAAGTAGATCAAAAAAATAATCTTTCTAGAATTACAATTGTAACCACTGGAACTCCTCAGGTAATTGAGCAAATTGTATTACAATTAAAAAAGTTAGTTCCAGTCCATAAAGTTGGAAATTTTAAAAAAGATGATAAAAACGTTATATTTAAAGAGATGGCTTTATTAAAAATTGTAGCAAATAAAGCTAAAATTAAAAAAGCTTTAAATGCTTGTAAAAAACTTAATCCAGTTATACTAGATCAAACAAATAAGTCAGCTGTAATACAAATAACAGCATTAAAAAGAGAGATTGATAACGTGACAAAAATTTTAAAACCATTTGGTCTTGTTAGTGCCTCAAGAACTGGAGCGGTTGCAATGACAAGAGGTGCAGAAATTTTTAATTAATTACTAACAGGAGAAAAAAAATGAAAATGTTTTATGAAAAAGATGCGGATGTTGATTTAATTAAAAGCAAAAAAATAGCAATTTTTGGTTATGGAAGTCAAGGACATGCACATGCATTAAACCTAAAAGATAGTGGGGCTAAAGAAGTTGTTGTTGCTCTTAGAGATGGCTCAGCAAGTAAAGTGAAAGCAGAATCAAAAGGATTAAAAGTAATGAGCCTATCAGATGCTGCTGAGTGGGCAGAAGTTGCAATGATACTTACCCCAGATGAACTACAAGCATCAATTTATAAAAATCATATTGAGCAAAGAATTAAAGCAGGAACAAGTATAGCTTTTGCTCATGGATTAAACATTCATTACAAGCTTATTGAAGCAAGAAAAGATTTAGATGTATTTATGGTTGCGCCAAAGGGACCGGGACACCTAGTTAGAAGTGAATTTGAAAGAGGTGGTGGGGTGCCATGCTTGTTTGCTGTTCATCAAGATGGAACAGGTAAAGCAAGAGACCTTGCATTATCTTATGCATCAGCAATTGGTGGTGGAAAATCTGGTATAATTGAAACTACTTTTAAAGATGAATGTGAAACTGATTTGTTTGGAGAGCAGTCTGTGCTTTGTGGTGGATTAGTTGAGTTAATTAAGAATGGTTTTGAAACTTTAACGGAAGCTGGATATGAGCCTGAAATGGCATACTTTGAATGTCTTCATGAAGTAAAACTAATCGTAGATTTAATCTATGAAGGAGGAATTGCTAACATGAATTACTCTATCTCAAATACAGCAGAATACGGTGAATATGTATCTGGTAAAAAAATTGTTGATAGTGAAAGCAAAAAAAGAATGAAAGAAGTTCTAACTGATATTCAATCTGGTAAATTTACTAAAGACTGGATGAAAGAATGTGAAGGTGGACAGAAGAACTTTTTGAAAATGAGAAAAGATCTTGCGGATCATCCAATTGAAAAAGTGGGTGCAGAACTTAGAGCAATGATGCCTTGGATTGGTAAGAAGAAATTAATAGATAGTGATAAGAGTTAATTTTTTACTAAAAACCTAAATCGATCACAAATTATAGACAAAATATAACAATTATTTTGCATTCTCTATTATAGATTGTATTATAGTTTTTCCAAAATTATTAGCTATGAGTGACAAAAATAAAGTTATTATATTTGATACTACGATGCGAGATGGTGAACAATCACCAGGAGCATCAATGAGTCTTGAAGAAAAAATTCAAATTGCAAGAATTTTTGATGAATTAGGAATAGACATAATTGAAGCAGGATTTCCAATTGCATCACCTGGCGATTTTGAAGCTGTAACAGCAATTAGCAAGATATTAAAAAATTCAATTCCATGCGGATTATCTAGAGCTAGTAAAAAAGATATTGATGCATGTCATGAAGCACTAAAGAATGCACCTAGATTTAGAATTCACACATTTATTTCAACAAGCCCATTGCACATGAAGCATAAATTGAATAAATCACCAGAACAAGTTTTAGATGCAATTAAAGAAAGTGTTACTTATGCAAGAAACCTTACTGATGATGTTGAGTGGTCTTGTGAAGATGGAACAAGAACAGACATGGATTATATGTGTAAGTCAGTTGAGCTTGCAATTAATTGTGGAGCAAAAACAATTAATATTCCAGATACTGTAGGCTACACAACCCCATCTGAATATACAAAAATTATTACTACTTTGAAAAATAAAGTACCAAACATTGAAAAAGCAATTTTATCTGTCCATTGTCATAATGATTTAGGTTTAGCTGTTGCAAATTCTTTGGCTGGAGTTTCTGCGGGCGCAAGACAGGTTGAGTGTACTATTAATGGAATTGGTGAAAGAGCAGGAAATGCTGCACTTGAAGAAATTGTAATGGCAATAAAAACAAGAAATGATTTGATGCCATTCACAACTGGGATTAAAACTGAATTATTAAGCAAAGCATCAAAAATCGTATCTAATGCAACTTTCCCAGTACAGTTTAATAAAGCAATTGTTGGAAAAAATGCTTTTGCTCATGAAGCTGGTATCCATCAAGATGGAATGCTTAAAAATAGAGAAACTTATGAAATTATGACACCAGAAAGTGTTGGTGTAAAAAAAACCTCTTTAGTAATGGGTAAGCATTCTGGTAGACATGCCTTTAAAGAAAAACTAAATGATCTTGGTTATGGAAATGTGACAGATGACGTGATTCAAGCTGCATTTGGAAAATTTAAAATTTTAGCAGATAAAAAAAAACATGTTTATGACGATGATATTGCAGCATTAGTTGATGATAGCTTGGTTTTAGACAAGTATGTAATTAACTTAAAATCACTAAAAGTGTTTGCAGGAACTGGCGAACCTCAAAGAGCAGAAATGACTCTTGATGTTTATGGCGAAGTTAAAAGCACAGTAGAAAATGGTGATGGACCAGTTGATGCGATCTTTAAATGTATAAAGATTTTATATCCACATGATGTAAAATTACAGTTATACCAAGTGCATGCTGTAACAGAAGGAACAGACGCACAAGCAACAGTAAGTGTTCGAATAGAAGAAGAGGGAAAAACTACAGTAGGACAAGCATCAGATACTGACACATTAGTAGCATCAGCTAATGCTTATTTAAGTGCATTAAATAAAATGATTATTAAAAGAAAAAAAACTGCTCCAATGGAGCTTAAAATACAGAAAGTGAAAGGAATATAATATGTCAAAATGGTTTAAAAGCTTAACTAGTGTTTGGAGCCAAGATATGGCAATTGACCTTGGAACAGCAAATACACTAGTAGTATTAAAAGGACAAGGCGTCGTTTTAAACGAACCATCAGTTGTTGCTATAATTGAGAATCAAGGAAAAAAAACGGTCTTAGCAGTTGGTGATGAAGCAAAAACAATGCTTGGAAGAACTCCAGGTAACATTAGTGCTATTAGACCTTTGAGAGATGGTGTTATCGCAGATTTTATTGTGACAGAAGAGATGATTAAACATTTCATTAAAAAAATTCATAAGAATCAAACCTTTTCAAACCCTAGAATTTTAATTTGTGTACCAACTGGATCAACACCAGTTGAGAGAAAAGCAATTCAAGATAGTGCTCTAGCAGCAGGTGCAAGACGTGTTCAATTAATTGAAGAACCAATAGCTGCAGCAATTGGAGCAGGTTTGCCAATTTCTGAAGCCACAGGTTCAATGGTAGTGGACATAGGAGGAGGTACTACTGAAATTGCTGTAATGTCATTGGGTGGTCTTGTTTATTCAAAGTCATTAAGAATTGCAGGTGACGCAATGGATACTGCATTAATTAATTATATGAGAAAAGAATACAATCTTATGATTGGTGATAGTACAGCTGAAAAAATCAAAAAAGAAATAGGTACTGCAATACCATCAAACAGCAACACATATGCTGTAAAAGGTAGAGATCTCAGGTCAGGAACGCCTAAAGAAGTAAATATTACTGAAGAAGATACAGCGGAAGCATTGAATGACATTTTAAAAGAAATGGTTGATGGAATAAAAAATGCTTTAGAAAATACTCCACCAGAATTGTCAGCTGATTTAGTTGATATGGGAATGACACTTACAGGTGGTGGTGCACTATTAAAAAATATTGATAAAAGGCTTTCCAAAGAAACAGGGTTACCAGTGCATATAGCTGATGATCCACTAGCTTGTGTTGCAATTGGAACCGGTAAAGCTTTAGAAAATGAAGAAATTTTCTCGACTATGTTATCTGAGTACTAAAAATAATGGAAACAAGCAGAGATGATTTTATAATAGCAATAAGATCTGCTTTTTTAAAAAAAGGTAACCAACAAAAATTTTCATTATTAAGTTTAATACTATTTTCGATTATATTTTTAATATTAGGAAACTATAATTTTAAGATTGTAAATTATAATAGAGATGCAATTAAGGAAATAATTTATTTTTCATCTTATGCTGTAAACATACCAGAAAATTTTATAAAAAAATCCATTAATAAAGTGTCAGATCATTTTAATCATTATGATAATTACTTGATAACAAAAAATCAATTACAGGAATTAAAAAACAAAGACTTAGAAAAAAAAATTATCTCATTTGAAAATGTGGAATTAAAAAAATTGATTGATGATTATTTTGTAGAGGATAAGCAAGCGTATGCAAAAGTATTAATTGATAAAGTAAGTCCATTTTTAAGATCTATAGTTATAAATAAAGGGAGTAGAAATGGAGTTCAAGCAGGAATGGCAGTTTATGATGATATCTATTTAGTAGGAAAGGTAGTTGAAGTAAATTTTCTTACATCACGTGTTTTGTTAATATCTGATATCAATTCTAAAGTTCCGATCACCATTCAACCAATTAATTTACAAGGAATTTTGAGTGGATTAGATGAAGCAAGTGGGCAATTACAATATATAAAAAAAAAAGAGTTAATCATAGACAATTTTGAAAAATTGATTGTTGTAACATCTGGAGTAGGAGGAATTTTTAAAAGTGGAATTCCAATAGGTGAAATTAATTTAGTAGATAATTTAATCAATGAAAAATTAGTAGTAAATTTTTATAGAGATTTTTCTCAATTAAAATATGTAAAAATTTCATCTCATATAAAAGAAAATATAAATATTGATCAATCCAATAAAAAAATATTTAAAGAAAACAATAGTCAAATTACTCAACTAAATAATCAAGCGCAAGATATTGAAGTACTTAAACAACAAAAAGTGATTAATGAAGAAATAAAATTTAAACTTCAATCAGAAAATATTAGAATAAAAAAAGATCTCATTAATGCTCAAAAAGAACTAAGTGAAAGCAACAAAAAAAATAAAGAAAATATGAATAAAAATGAAAACTTAGAATTCTTAGAGTTAAATCTATTATTTGGACACAAGTGTAGAAAAAATATCTTTAAACCACAACTTTTTAAGATTAACACAGCTGAATATAGAGCTTGTATATTAAATAAAGGACCTACTAAAAAAAATTAGAAAACCAATATGAATAATAGTAAAAAATATTTTCTATATAAATACACACCAGCATTTCTACTTTTTACTTCTATATTGAATGAAATTGATTTTAATTCAGAATTTAAGTATTTTTCATTTAATTTTGCTTATATTTTAATATTTTATTATAATCTAAAAAAAGAAGGCGGTATTGGTTATATTTTAATTTTTATAGCTGGCCTATTCAATGATGTAGTTAATGGACTTCCAATGGGAATAAGTAGTTTATCTTATTTATTATTATGTACTGCTGCTGCATATCTTAGAAATATAACATTAAGGCCAAGTTTAATTAAAGATTGGATATCTTTTTTAATCACAATCTTAATTTTAAATTTTATTACATACTCTTATTTAATTTTATTTTTTAACTATGAAATTAATTATTTTAATCAAATGGCAAATATTATAGGCACATTTTTATTATATCTTGTTTTTTCATATATATTTAGATTCTATGATGATTTCCTTTTAGGTAAAGCCAATTAATGTTTGGTGAGAATTTTAATGCTAGAAAACTTCAAACGATTAATAGAAGAATGTTTATCTTAGGTGCTGCCAAAATTACTATATTTACAGGAATCTTTTTAAGATTATTTTCATTACAAATAAATGATAATAAAAAATACTTAACTCTCTCTGATAAAAATAGATTGCGTGAATGGCGATTACCTCCAATTAGAGGTGAGTTTGTTGATTATTTTGATAATATTATAGCAAGCAATTCTGAGGTTTATCAACTTCATGTAACCCCCGAAGAAGTAGAAAATTTTAGATATTTAATGCTAAGATTAAAAAATATTTTAGAGCTAAGTAACCGTGAATTTAAAAAGATATTAATTAAAAAAAAAAAACAAAAGTCTTGGGAAACTATAGTTATTTCAGACAACTTAACTTGGGAGCAGTTTGTAAAAGTTAACTATTATTTATACGATTTAGTTGGTGCAAAACCAGTTATATCTGTTTCACGTTACTATCCATTTGCTGATAACTATACTCATATTCTCGGATATGTAAGTGAAGCAAGTAAAGAAGACATTTTAAAAAATGAAACAATTAAAAACCACCACGTACCTGGACTTAAAGTTGGTAAAACAGGACTAGAAAAGTCATTTGAAGATTTGTTGATAGGCGATAATGGAGTGGAGAGATATGAAGTTAATGCTTACGGTAAAAGAATTAAACAAATTGATTACAAAGAGGGTGAACAGGGTAAAAAAATTAGACTCACGATCGATACAGAAATTCAAAAATTATCCAATACCCTTCTAAAGGGTGTAGCTGGGTCAATTAGTGTGATGGATATTTACACAGGAGAAATAATAGCAATGCACTCTTCGCCTTCATTCGATCCAAATTTGTTTCTTTTTGGTATTAGTCAAGATGATTGGCAGTTAATAAGAAATAATCCATTAAAACCATTAGTTAACAAAACTTTATCAGGCCTGTACTCACCTGGCTCAACAATTAAACCCATTGTGGCTCTTTCTGCTCTAGAGAATAATATTATTAATAAAGATTTTAAAGTTAACTGTACAGGCAAAACAGAAATGTATGGCCAAACATATCACTGCTGGAAAAAAGAAGGTCATGGGATCGTAGATTTAAAAGATGCAATGAAACAATCATGCGACACTTACTTTTATGAGATTGCAAGAAAACTTGGTGTAGATAGATTAAAGGTAACAGCAAATAAATTCGGTCTTGGTGAAAAAGTTTTACAAGAGGTTTTCAGTAATGAAAAAAGTGGATTAATGCCAGATACACAATGGAAAAAAAAAAAATTGGGAGAAGGGTGGCTTATAGGTGAAACATTAATAACAGGGATTGGACAAGGTTATACACAAACTACACCTTTGCAGCTATGTTTAATGATGGCACAATTAGCGAATGGTGGGCATAAAATTTATCCCAAAATAACTGTTAATGAAAATGATGAAACATATGAGGAAGTAAAATCTTTAATTGAAAAAAATTATAAAATTAATAAGCAAATAAATAAAGGTCTGAATGAGTCGAGTGAGAGTTTATTTTCATTTACAAAAGAGAAAAGACACAACACTTTATATAAAAATTTTGAAAATATAAAACTCATACATGAGGCGATGTTTGCATCTACAAACGAAGTAAGAGGAACCTCTTATTCATCGAGAATAGAAAATCCCAAATATCAATTTGCTGGTAAAACAGGAACATCTCAGGTTAAAAGAATAACTGCAAGAGATAGAGAGTTGGATTTGAAAACTTCTGAAATTGCTTACAATGATAGAGATCATGCTTTATTTATAGCTTTTGGACCTTATAAAAATCCACGATATGCTTTAAGTATAGTCATAGAGCATGGTGGATCAGGTAGCTCAACAGCGGCCCCAATTGCAAAAAAACTTTTTAAATTGATTATAGATAGACATAAACTTAGAGAAAAAGTTAAAAATAATAAATCTTTAAAAATTTAAATGCAATATAACTCATTCAATTCACAGTTAACTTTGTTCCAAAAATTAAAAAATTTTGATTTTATTTTGTTAACTTGCATATTGTTATTAGGTATAATCAGCGCCTTCTCTATGTATTCAACAGATGGTGGAGAAATTTTATTCCATAGCAAAAGTCATATTATAAAATTCTTAATTTTTTTCCCCATGATGATTGGATTATCTTTTTTTCACATAAAAGCCTGGCATTTTTTTTCCTATATTTTTTATGCAGTTATTTTATTTTTTTTATTTTGGGTTTCTTTATATGGAGTTAAAGCCTCTGGCTCACAAAGATGGATAAACCTATATTTTATTAACTTACAACCATCAGAGTTGATGAAAA
Organism: uncultured Candidatus Pelagibacter sp.; assembly: GCA_905618805.1. Taxonomy (GTDB): domain Bacteria; phylum Pseudomonadota; class Alphaproteobacteria; order Pelagibacterales; family Pelagibacteraceae; genus Pelagibacter. The sequence goes on along the minus strand of CAJQSZ010000002.1, from coordinate 51,275 downwards.
TAGCAATCATTACATGTCTTGCAAAATACTATCACCGTTTAGGTTTTGAGAAGGTCAATACTCTACAAAGTGTAATGTTAGTTATGATAATTTTAATTTTACCAATAATGCTAGTAATTAGTCAGCCTGATTTAGGGACATCAATATTAATTGCAGCAAGTGGTTTAGTTGTTATTTGGCTAGCAGGATTAAATATCAAATATTTTTTATATTCTTTTATAATAATTTTAATTTCATCACCATTTGTTATCTCTTTATTAAAACCATACCAAAAGTTAAGAATTTTAACCTTTCTCGATCCTGGTCGTGACCCTTTAGGAGCAGGGTACCAGATAATCCAATCTAAAATAGCAGTTGGTTCAGGTGGCATAACAGGCAAAGGGTTTTTGAAGGGAACTCAAAGTTATTTAGAATTTTTGCCAGAAAAACATACAGACTTTATCTTCACTCTATTTGCTGAAGAACATGGCCTTATAGGATCGTTAGGTCTTTTACTAATTTATATAATTATTATTTATAGAGTTTTAAAAATAGGATCAATTTCAAGGAGCTATTTTGCAAAACTTTTTTGTTATGGTTTTGGATCGTCAATATTTTTTTATGTTGCAGTAAATATGTCTATGGTTTTAGGAATGTTACCAATAGTAGGATCGCCATTACCCATCATGTCCTATGGAGGTTCTTCAATGTTAGCTACAATGATTGGGTTTGCAATTGTCATGAGTGCTAAAATCAACCATAAGCAACTAATATCTTAAATATTTTGAGTGTAAATCTGTCGAATATGTCACTAGAAATACTCTAAATAAAAATTGTATAAAGTATTGTGATTAAAGATTTAAAAATAGGAATTATAGGAGCGGGTATTCAGGGAATATCTAATGCACTCTTTCTTCAAAAAAAAGGATTTGATGTTACAATTTTTGATAGGGAAGAGCCAGGTAGTCCTGCTGCATCATATGGTAATGCGGGTCATTTTTCTCCATATGCATCGGTTCCAATAAATAGACCAGATGTTTTATCAGATGTCCCAGCAATGCTTTTAAGCTCCACTGGTCCACTGGCTCTTAAATGGAATTATGTTCCAAAAATGATTCCTTGGTTTTTACAGTTTATAAGAAACTGCACTACAAAAAAAATGATGCACACCGCAAAGAATATGCACCAAATTTTGGACTTAGCATTACCTGCTTATGACGAACTATTTGATGAGGTAGAACTTGGAGGATTGGTTGAAAAAAAAGGTATCTTGTATATTTGGAACGATCAAAGCTTAAAAAGTAGAGAGTTAGAAATTAATGTTAGAAATGAGTTAGGTGTTGATCAACAAGTAGTTACACCAAAAGAAATTCATGACTTAGAACCAAATATAAAACCAATCTATCATGGAGGTGTTTATTACCAGCATGGTAGACACGCTAGAAACCCTAAAAAAATTCTTTTAAAACTTTATAATCTGTTTTTGAAAAAGGGTGGCAAGTTTTTAAAAATGAACATCAAAGACATAAATTTTAATGAGGAAAAGCCAGTTATAAAAGCTGAAACACAAAGCTTTATTTTTGATAAAATTGTTATTGCTTGTGGTTCGTTTTCTAAAAGATTAACTGATAATTTAGATGAAAAAATACCCCTTGATACTGAAAGAGGGTATCATGTTCATTTTAAAGATTGTGATCACCTTTTAAGTAGACCTGTAATTTTTCAAAATAGAGGATTTGGAATTACTCCAATGGAGCAGGGTCTTAGAGTGGTGGGCACTGTTGAATTTGGTGGATTAGATAACCCTTTATCCAAATCAAGAGTTAAAAATTTAATTGATAATGCAAAATATATGATGGGTGATTTACCTGAACATGAGGATGAATGGTTAGGCTTCAGACCAACATTGCCAGACTATTTACCTGTAATAGGACCCTCAAAAAAACATAAAAATGTTTTTTATTGTTTTGGACATCATCATTTAGGATGGACATTAGGACCAATTTCAGGGAAAATAATTTCAGGAATGATTGCTGGAGAAAATACAAATCTAGATTTAAAACCTTATAGCTCTCTTAGGTTTAGCTAAGTGATAAATAAAAATAATGTTGCTTATATATTTTTATTTTTAGCTACTTTATTTTGGTCAGGAAATTTTCTGGTTGGAAAATTTGCAAGTCAATATCAAATACCACCCTTTTCATTAAATTTTTATCGATGGTTGTTCGCTTGGATAATCTTAGCGCCATTTACAATTCAAGAAATATTAAAAAAGAGAAAGTATATTTTAGAAAATTATAAATATTACATGGTGCTTGGGGTAACAAGTGTGACTATATTTAATTCAATTGTTTATTACTCATTAAATTTTACTCAAGTAATCAGTGGAGTATTAATGATATCAACAATACCAGTAATGATAATTTTTATTTCATCAATCTTAAAAATTGAAAAAACTAATACTTTTCAAATATTGGGTGTTTCATGTTCTTTTATTGGGGTGATTTTAATTATAACCAAAGCCAACCTTGGAATACTAATAAATTTAGATTTTAATAAAGGTGATATTACAATGGTCTTTGGAATGTTATCATGGGCAACTTATTCTGCACTTTTAAAGAAAAAAAAACATGAACTATCTCAGTTGACATTATTAGAAGTTGTAATTTCATTTGGATTCATTTTTTTAATTCCAATTTATTTTATAGAATATCAAATGAATTTTAGAATTGTTCCAGATCAAAATTTTTTTATAATATTATTCTATGTAGTATTATTTCCAGGTCTTGCCTCTTTTATTTTTTGGATCAAAGGAGTTTCTTTAATTGGAGCAAATAGGGCGGGCGTGTTTCTTCATATGATGCCTATATTAAGTGCAATTATGGCAATAATTATTTTTAATGAAAAATTTATGTTTTATCATATGTTAGGCGCAATATTTATTTTAACAGGAATTCTTTTATCAAATAGAAAGATTAAAAATGCTTAAAGTTGCAATCTTAGATGATTATCAAAATGTTTCTCATGAGTTTGTTGATTTAAAAAAATTATCAGGGAAATATGAATTTAAAATATTCAGTGAACCTTTCGCTGATGAAGCTGATGCGATAGAGCAATTATCAGATTTTGAAGCATTATTAATAATGAGAGAGCGAACTCTTATTACAAAAAATTTAATAGATAATCTTAACGACCTAAAATATATCATAACAAGTGGCTCAAGAAATAAAGCAATAGACTTAGTGGCAGCAAAAAAAAGAAAAATTATGGTATGCGGAACTGAGATTGGTCTTTCAGGTACATCTGAATTAACATGGGGTTTAATCTTAGGTTTAGCTAGGAACTTTAAAGAAGAAATTGATAATATGTATCAAGGTTATTGGCAATCAACTATCGGCTTTGAACTTAAAGGAAAAATTTTAGGGTTAGTTGGACTCGGTAGAGTGGGCTCTCAAGTTGCAAAAATTGGAAAAGCATTTGGTATGCAAATTATGGCGTGGAGTGAAAATTTAAACCTGGATACTTGCAAAGAATTAGATGTTTTACCATGCAGTAAAGAAGACCTATTTCAAAATTCTGATTTTATATCCATCCATGTTCAGGGTGGAGAAAGGTATAAAGAGTTAATAAAATTAAAAGAGTTAGACATGATGAAGAAGACAGCTTTTCTAATTAACACATCAAGAGGATCAATTATTAATGAGGATGATCTAATTATTGCGCTATCAACAAATGTTATTGCTGGTGCTGGTCTTGATGTTTATGAAAAAGAACCTTTGCCAGAGGGTAATAAATTAAGGTTTTTACCAAATGCACTATTAATGCCTCATGTCGGTTATGTAACTGCAGAAAATTATAGTATGTTTTATACACAGATGATTGAAGGCTTAGAGGCTTGTGTTGCTGATAAACCTTTGAGAGTATTAGAATAAACTCATGACAAAAAAAATTAATAAAGACCTTACTGCAGAACAAAAATTAGTTTTATTTGAAGATGGAACTGAAGCCCCTGATACTAGTGAACTAAATAGTGAGAAGAGAGAAGGTGGTTATCACTGTACTAATTGTGATGAAAAATTATTTGACTCAACTGCTAAATATGAAAGTGGTTCAGGTTGGCCATCATTTTATCAGTCATTACCTGATGCCTTTGAAACTAAGACAGATACTTTATTGGGTTACGAGAGAGTTGAATATCATTGCAAAAAATGTGGTGGTCATCACGGTCATATCTTTGAAGATGGACCAAACCCAACTGGTAAAAGGTATTGTAATAATGGTGTTTGTTTAACTTTTAAACCAAAAAAATAAATTTTTTAGTGTTAATAAACTTAAAATAGGTTTTTAATTATTGGTACTTAAAGCTTATTCAGCTATATGTACTTTCATCTTCATTTATAATTCTATGAAAAAAATAATTTTAATATTGATAGCAATTTTTTTTGCATCAAATGTTTATGCACACTCAACTAAAGGTGTTACTCCAAACTTAGATTACAGTGCACAATGTACAAAGAAAAAATCAGTATTAAATTTTATTGCAAATCATAAGCTTTATAAAGATAACAAAAGTGAAATAATTAAATTAAATTCATATACAGCTTTTGATGTACAAAATGTAATCAGTGGAAGTTATAAAAAAAATCCAATTGAAATAACAGGCTTACTTACTTTACCTGAAGGAACTGGCAAGGTTCCAATTGTAATTATTACTCATAGTAGTGGTGGACCAGCAATGTATATCTGGAATGACTTTAATTATCATGCTTATAAAAATCTTTTAGAAGAAGGAATTGGTGTAATGTTTGTGGATAATTTTTGCCACCGAGGAGCAAAAGAAACATACAGAGATCAATCCAGAGTACCAGCTATAAGTGGTGCAATTGATGCTATGATGGCTTTAGAATTATTAAAATCTCACCCAAGATCAAATGGTAAATTTGGAACCACTGGACACTCAAGAGGTGGAACGAACTCTCTTTATTTAGGAGAGGTTAAATTCACATCAAATTTTGTTCAAGGAACAAAAGGTTTTGATGCAATTCTTGGTGAAGCAGCCGAATGTAGGTTGGCAGGTTTATTTTTAGAACCAGAGTTAACATCTAATACAAAATTACTTTATGTTCATGGTGAATTAGACAATTATACCCTAGCAAAAGATTGTGAGGAACATGTAAAAAGAATTAAAGCAAAACCAGGACAAATAAAAATTGATATTAAAGAGGGGTGGTATCATGATTGGCATGCTGGCTTTAAACCAAAAAAAGTTAGAGCACAGAACTTGAATAAGTGCCCAGAAATATTTGTTGATAATGAAGGATTTGTTGTAGGTCCAATGATTGATCTTGTTTTAAATAAATACAAAGTTTTTCCATCTATGGAAGCTGCCAGGAAAGCTTCAGAAGATGAACCAGTTAAAACATTCAAAAAAATGTTTGGAATATTTAAAAAAGAAAAATGTATTGAAAGAGGTGTTACGATAGGTGGTAAACATATGGATGAATACATGCCTCAGTTTATAAATTTCTTTAAAGAAAACTTACTTTAGAATTCAATGGTAAAAAATAAACCAAACGAAGTAGTTTATCATGTGTTATCGCATCACATTGATCATTACAGGCAAAGCAAAAAAATATTCAAGACTGATTATGATTCTCATATGATAACGATCGCAGTGTTTACACATTTTTTATATGGAACTCTCAATCCATCACATGAAAAATACCAACATGAAGATTTGGAGTGGGGTGAAATGTATCCACTTGTAAAAGGCTTATCAAAAAATAAAAAAAAATATTTAGATAAATTATCACTTTTTTCTGTATCTCAGATACTGGATATGCCAAAAGAAACTGTTCGTAGAAAAGTTGACGCACTATGTAAAACTAAACAGTTAGAGTATTCAGTTACAGAGGGATTAACTGTTGGAGATAACTTCGAAATATTGGCTAAAAAGATTGCTCCTATTGATCTTTTATCAATGGAAAAAGCCATCAAGGCTATTCAAAAGAATGGTGGAGTTTCTAAGATCCTTAAAAAAATTAAATAATAATTAACTCATTATGGGTTTTTTTTACCTTCAAAATTCAAATTTTTACAGTAAAAACTACTGTAATGAAAAAGTTTATAATAATTATCATCACCTTATCAATATCGACTGTAGCTAATGCAGATGTTAAGGGAAAAGCTTTATCTAAAGCTTCAGAAAAAATATCAGAGTATGTTTTGGGCGTAATACCTGGAGATGGAACGACTGAATTTGACATTAAGTTATCCGATAAAGATGATAATGATCCACAGTTTAATATATTAATACTTAGAGACCTTCATAAGAAAGAGACTTCAAACTTTTTTACTCAAGTTAGTCTTCACACTCAAGATGTTGGTGTGCCAAACCTTCGTTATATAGGTAACTTTGGCTTAGGCTATCGAATGTTAAGTGAAGATAAAAATTATATGTTTGGATCTAATATTTTTTACGACAAAGATTTACAAAAAGATCATTCTAGAGCCAGTATAGGCTTAGAGGCAAAAGCAGGAATATTGGATTTTAACTTCAATAAGTATTATTCAGCTAGTCTTCAAGAAGTTGCAGACGAAAGAAAAGAACAATCTTTAGGAGGAATGGACTACACGTTAAGTTCTCAAACACCATATATGCCATGGATGAAATTTAATTTTACTGGATACAAGCATGATGCAGATATTGCTAGCAATGATACAAAAGGAAGAAAGTATGAAACTGAGATGAGCTTAACCTCATCTTTAATTCTAACAGGAGAACTTGATAAAAGTGGCAATGATGGGGGAGATGATATTAGCTCATTAAATATTACCTTTGTTTATCCTCCACGAAATTCTAAACCAAGTTTAATAGATGGGTTTATGAGTAAGGAAATGTTTTATGCGAGAGATATGACTTCAACATTATCAGATAAAGTGAAAAGAAATAATAATCTTGTAATAGAAACTCAAGGAGCAGTTATTATTACTAAACAATAATTTATGAAAAATATATATAATAAAATTTTACTAATACTTATCTTTTTAACTTTATCATTAAGTTTTAACATTTCTAAAGCTGCAACAGGAACACCAACAACTTATTTTAATACTATTTATGCTGTAAATCTTTGTGGTCCAGGAAGCTCATTAACAGAATGCTTAGATCCAGTAGTTTTAGGAACTAATGCAGATGGATCAACATTTGATTTAGGTGCCATATCTGCTGGTGCGTCAGCAGGATCTTTGGGAAATTTAAACAAAGCACAATCTGGAGTAACATATTCCTTTGCCCAAATAGTTTTATCTAGAGCATTTACAATGACTGGTACGGTAGGTTCGTGTGTAACTAAGACAGGTGCTGACTTTGATATAACTTCACCGGCTGCAGTAGGAGGAGCATCTTCAGGAACAGCTGTTTCTCAAATAATTGGAGTTCCAAGTGGAGCCACAATAGATAGCAATATGATTGGCACAACTAGTACTAATGGTATTAATGGAGCAGATAATTCTTCAGGTAATGGAAATATTGCTAACGGTGAACCTAATATGAAATTTAGATTTGCACTAGCGACACCATTAACATTAAAAAATGGGAGATTACCAACATTTGAGATAGCTTTTGATTTATCTGCAGGTATTAGTTTTTCTGCTAATTGTACTAGCTCTGTAACACCTGGTCCGCCAGCAGTAACAGCTTCTTTTAAGTAATATTCTAAAATAATTTATTTTAATAAATCTTGTAGTTTATTTTCTTTTTCTAAAGCTCTGACATCATCATAGCCACCAATGTGTTGATCATCAAAGAAAATTTGAGGGACTGTTCTTTTACCGTTAGCTTTTGTAATCATTTCATCCATCGCACCATCAACTGTTGCAATATTAATTTCTTTATATGTAGCATTGTTTCTAGTTAATAATTTTTTTGCTGCATCACAAAAACCACAAAGAGGTCCTGTATAAATTGTTATATTTTTCATAAGTAGTTAATAATCACCTTTTTTAATTTTACTAGTAATTTCTTTCCTAGAATATTCAAATTTTTTTCTGTGTTTTATACTTTTTTGATTAACTCTCTTTCTCCACAATCTAAAAGAAACTGGTTTTATAGATCGTCTCATAATCTTGATTACTTCAGCTTCTGTCTTTCCGGTCTTTTCCTCAATTTCCTCAAAAGTAATACGATCGGCCCAAGCCGCCCAGATGATCCAGTCAGGGTCTGATATATGGGGTTCTGGATTTTTAACCCTAGTTGTGGGGGTGTGACCTTTTTTTTTCATGGATTTCTTATATTTCAAAAAAATGATTAATGCATTTATTTTATGAGCGTGGTATTATGATTTTTACGATAGTCCTATTTAGCCATCTTTAGCTCCTGGTTTTTTTAGGACTATCCAAACGATAAAATGCTCCCCTTAAATTATTTTCTTTTTCTTCAAATAATCTTATTTTTATTTATTACTCCTGGAACACCTAGAATTGTAATTATTTCATATTCAATGAATTATGGAGTTCAAAAATGTATTTGGACAGCATTAGGAGATGTTACAGCAAATATTATTCAGGCAACTTTAGTAATTTTTGTTCTTGGATCTTTTTTTATTGAAAATCCAAATTTTTTAAATCTTTTTAAGTGGGTAGGGATAGCTTATTTACTTTACCTTGCTTATGATATCTATCACTCAAGACCAAAAGATATAAGTTCAAATAATATTTCATCAAAAAGTTTTTTTTCATTTTTTAAAGATGGATTTTTAGTTGCAGGAACAAGTCCTAAGGCTTGGATGTTTTTTCCCTTAATCTTTCCGCAATTTATTGATTTTAATGCAAATTACATTGTTCAATTTTTAATTTTGATCACAACGTATGTGGTCTTAGATTTTTTATCTTTAATTGCTTACGCTATACTTGCTAGAAAATTAATTGTTTGGATAAAAGCAAATCCAAAAGTTATAAATACAATTTCAGCGTGCGTACTTATATTAATTGCTATAATCATAGCTTTTATTCAAAAATATTAAGTCGCAATCTTTATTACAGACTTGTTTGTTATATAATTTAGGAGTTTAATTAATTTTTAAATTTAAAACTAATAGAGGAAAAATAAAAATGAAAATCAGAAATATACTTATTACTTTAGTTTCTGCTATTGCACTTTTAATTTCAGCTTCAACAATATCTTTTGCAAAAGTTGTTGGTGATAAAATTATTTTAGGTGCAGCTGTTTCATTGACTGGAAAATATTCATCTAATGGTGTTCATACTCAAAACGGCTACAATCTAGCAGTTGAGAGAATTAACAGCATGGGTGGTGTTAAGGTTGGTGGAAAAACTTACAAGTTTGATATTATTTATTACGATGATGAATCAAACTCAGGAAGAGCAGCTCAACTTGCAGAAAGATTAATCCAACAAGATGGTGTGAAGTTCATGCTTGGGCCATACAGCTCAGGACTTACAAAAGCCATGGCACCTGTAACTGAAAAATATGAAGTTCCTATGGTTGAAGCAAACGGTGCGTCTAGATCGTTATTCACTAAAGGTTACAAATATTTATTTGCAGTACTAGCTCCAGCTAACTTATATCTTGATGTAGCGATTGATCTTGCAGTTGAAAAAAATGGTGGAAAACCAGTTAAGATTGCAATGGCATTTGAACAAGACGCTTTCTCACAAGATGTGAGATTGGGTATTGTTGAAGCTGCTAAAAGAACAGGTTCTAAAATCATTATAGATGACAAATTACCAAAAGAGCTTAACGATATGGCTGCTACTTTATCTAAAGTAAAAGCTACTAATCCAGATGTTCTTGTAGTTTCAGGTCATACTAAAGGTGCCTTAACAGCTGTTAGACAAATCTCAGAGATGAAAGTTGACGTGAAAATGTTAGCAATGACTCACTGTGATGCTGCTAAATTATCTAAGCAACATGGTAAAGCTTCCGAGTATGCACTTTGTGCTTCTCAGTGGCATAAATCTCTATCATACAAAGATAAGTTCTTTGGTGGTGGTATGAAATATGATGCTGACTTTACAAAAGCTTTTGGATATGCACCACCATACCAAGCTGCAGAATCATCAGCTGCTTTATTAGTTTATAAAGATGCGTTCGAAAGAGCACAATCATTTGATACTAAAAAAGTTAGAGATGCTTTAGCTGCAACTGACATGCAAACTTTTTATGGAAACATAAAATTTGCTGAAGGTGGTCAAAATGTATCTAAGCCAATGGTACTTTTCCAAGTATCATGTAATGATGATGGTAGTAAGTGTGAAAACAAAGTTGTTGCTCCTACAAAATGGGCATCTGCTGAGTTGGTACACCCAATTCCATCTTGGTCAAAAAGATAATACCTAATATGTAAAATGCTCCCTAGTAATAGGGGGCATTTTTTTATAAACATCTAAAAAATTTATGGATTTATTAATTTTCCAAGCTCCTATTTTAATGGTTCAAGCGTCAATGGACGGAATACTTCTTGGTATTTTGTTTGCATTAATTGCTTATGGAATGGCATTGCAGTGGGGAGTAATGAATATAATAAACATTGCTCAAGGAGAATTAGTAATCATGGGTGGATACATCGCATACTTTATGTATTTATCAGGAATACACCCAGCTTTTGGGGTGATTGTATCACCAATCATTATGTATTGTGTGGGTTGGGGAATGTACAAGCTTGTTATCAATAAAGTAGTAGACAAAGATTTATTTACATCAATTCTTGCTACATTTGGAATTAGTATCTTAGCCCAACAGTTAATGAATTTTGCATTTGGTGCAGACGTAGTAGTCGCTCAGTCAAATTTTGGAACAACAATGCTGTTTAATAATTCAGTAACACTTCCTAATGCAAAAATATTTTCAGGAGCAGTTTGTGTGATATCTGCAATTATTCTTGTCATCTACATGAAGAAATCAAAACTAGGTAGAGCAATTAGAGCAACGGCTCAAAATGCAAGAGCAGCAAAAATTTTAGGTGTTGATACTGAGAAAGTTTATGCAGCAACTTTTGGTATCAACGCAGCTTTATGTGGAATAGCAGGAGCATGTATTGCAATTACATTCACACTTCACCCTTACACAGGATTACCGTACACGGTTAGATCTTTCATGATTGTAATTATTGCAGGACTTGGAAATTTACCAGCTGTTGCAATATCTGGTATGGGGCTTGGAGTATTTGAGGAGTGGGCAGATTATCTGCTTGGAACAGAATTTAGAATTGCAGCAGTATTCTCGTTACTAGTCATTATTCTAGTCTATAGAAGATTTAAATTAGCAAGAAAAAGAGAGTATTTAAAATAATGAATAAAAACACTTTTTTATATGCTGGCTTAATAATCTTTGGGTTGGCTGGAGCATTCATATTTCCAGCTTATAAACTTCAGCTTTCATTTCTTTATATATTAATTGTTTTAGCTATGACTTGGGATGTTCAAGGTGGACAGATGGGTTACAACACATTTGGAAATATACTATTTTTTGGTATTGGAATGTATGTTGCTTCAAGTACACAAATAGCAATGTTCTTTTCACTTGCTGAATGGACTGATGCAGGGGGAGAAAAAACTTTTGTTCACACTATTCCTCAATTTTTTCAAGGTTTTGGTGTGGGAATACTATTAGCAGGAATTATTCCAACAATAATTGCAGGTGTAATTGGTTATGGGATTTTAGGTTTAAGAGGACACTACTTTGCAATTTGTACTTTAGCGTTAGGAATAGCAGCAGGTGAACTTGCAGGTGGAATTGAGATTATTGGTGCAGGTCAAGGAATGACTGTCCCAGTTTGGCCAAAAGGGCTTGGATCTAATGCATCGTCTTCGCAATTTTTATATTACTTAAGTTTTACCCTAGCACTTGTAACATTTGTAACTTTAAAATGGGCTTACAGCACAAGATTTGGTTTAGTTTTAAATGCGATAAGAGACAATGAAGATAAAGCCGAAGCAATGGGAATTCACACAATGAGATACAAAATTATTGGTTGGATGGTATCTGCATTCTTTGTTGGAATAGCTGGAGGGTTAATGGGTCATATCAATGGCTACATTGAACCAACTGAAATTGCTTTTGCTGGACCGACATTTGGTGTGTTTATGGTTTTAATGGCAATCCTTGGGGGTAAAGGAACTTTATGGGGCCCACTTGTTGGTGCAACTTTATTTCATTTATTTAAAGAAGGATTTTGGACTTATTTCTTGGGTTGGCAGTATGTAGCTCTTGGAGTTTTAATTATTGTGATCGTAGTTTATTTTCCAGAAGGTGTAATGGGATGGTTAAGAGAAAAGTATCCTGAAAGATTTGGTGAAGTTGTTGATGAAGCTGATCTAAAAGCACAGGTGGAATTAAAGTAATGGCTATATTAGATATATCAAATGTAAGTAAGTCTTTTGGTGGTGTTAAAGCCAATGTTGATATTTCAATGTCAGTTGAACAAGGAGAAATCGTTGGATTAATTGGTCCAAATGGATCTGGTAAAACTACTTTATTTAATTCAATTGTAGGAACATATCCAATCGATAATGGTTCAATAAAATTTGATGGTACAGAAGTTTCAGAGCTACCAGTTCCTGTTGTTGCAAAACTTGGATTACTTAGAACATTTCAACAAACTAGAATTTATGGAAAATTGAACTGTATTCAAAATATGTTAATTAGTAATAAGCCAGAAAATGATGGAATATTAACAGTATTTCAAAAGATACCATCCGATTTAACAGATAAAGCTGAGACGTTATTAAAATTTGTAGGCCTTCATCAAAAAAGAAAACTTAGGGCAGGAGATCTTTCATTTGGACAACAAAAATTACTAGAACTTGCTATGGCATTAATGAATGAGCCTAAAATGCTTTTATTGGATGAGCCAACAGCTGGAATTAATCCTACATTAATTAATGGAATTATTGATCGTTTGATTACTGTTAATAAAGACTACGGAATTACTTTATTGGTTATAGAGCACAATATGAAAGTAATCATGAATTTAGCACAAAGAGTTTTTTGTTTAGCACATGGTCAAATGTTAGCGAATGGAACTCCAGATGAAATCAAAAATGATAAGCGTGTACTAGACGCTTACTTAGGAGCACAATAATGTCAAATCAATATGATGTATTAGGAAAAGCGCCAGGACCAGAAGAGTTAAAAAAACTATCTCCTGATAATAATCATGTAACGATCAAAAAATTATCAGCTGGTTATGGCAAGATGGAAATACTTCATGATTTTGATTTGTATGCAGGTAAAGCACAATCATTATGTTTGATTGGACCTAATGGTGCAGGAAAATCTACAATACTTCATTCAATTTATGGTTTCACAAATATTTTTTCAGGACAAATTGAAATTGATGGAAAAGAAATTACACATTTAACTCCAGCTCAAAAACTTACATCATGTGGGATAGCATATATTCTTCAAGATAATTCTGTTTTCCCAGATATGACAGTTGAGGAAAATTTATTGATGGGTGGTTATGCCAAAGAAAATACAGACGAATCTTATCAAGAAGCAGAAAGAATTTTTGAAAAATATGAAAGATTAAGAAATAGAAGAAACCAACCTGCTAAAGTTTTATCAGGGGGAGAAAGAAGATTGTTAGAGATTTCTAGAGCGTTAGTAATGAAACCATCAGTACTATTGGTTGATGAACCGTCTATTGGACTAGAGCCAAGATATATTGATATGGTTTTTGAAATTTTAAGAGATCTTCAAATAACAGAAAAGAAAACAATTATTTTAGTAGAGCAAAATGCCAAAAAAGGACTAGAGTTTGCAGATATTGGTTATGTTTTAGTATCAGGTCAAACAGCGATTGCTGGCAAAGGAGATGATTTATTAAAAAACCCTGATGTTGGTAGACTATTCCTTGGTGGTTAATGGTTAATACTAAATATTTTTTAAAAGGTTTTATTTCTATCAAGGGAACTGACAGTCCTGCAATTGCATTAGCTGCAAGCTTTATAGCCATTGGGGCTTTATTCAAAAATATTGGTCTTAATATTCAAGAAAGTATTTTTTCAACACTTTTAACATACGCTTTGCCAGGCTCATTAATTATGGCTGAGTCATTAATAGTTGGCGCCTCTTTATTAAATATTTTTTTGGCCGTTTGGCTAGTTAATGCAAGGCTTTATCCAATGACGGTATCATTATTTCCATTACTAACTCATAAAAGTCAACCAAGATTAAAATACTATTTAGCCTGTCATTTTATTGCTGTTTCAGCTTGGCTGATAATGAAAGAAAATTACAAATCAGTTGAAAGAAGATACCGTTTAGATTTTTGGATTGGTGTAGGTACAGCAAATTTACTGGTAGCAGTTTCAGCTACTGTGTTTGGTTTTTCTATAGCAGACCATTTAAACAAAGACATGATGATAGGATTAGCAATAGTAAATCCAGTTTATTTTACATGTGTAATGGTTAGTGCGATGAAAACTATTCAAATGAGTTTAGCAGTTATATTAGGCTCTGTATTTGGAATTTTATTTTACTTTGTATCACCAGAATGGTGCATATTGGTTGGTGGTTTTACAGCTGGAACTTTAGCATTTTTTATAGGGGAGTTAAAATGGCAATTAACATAGTACTAGCAATTCTGGTCACATCTTTAGCAACATATATTTCAAGATTTTTTGGTGTAATAACATCTAAAAAGATAAAAGAAAATTCAAAAATTTTTAAGTGGTTTAACTGTCTTGCTTACTCAACTTTGTCAGCGTTACTTGCAAGACTGGTTATATTTCCAGCAGGAGCACTAGCTGAAGTTGATTATCTTACTAGATTTATAGTTGTTTTTATTTGCTTAATGATATTTATAATTAGTAAGAAGAACTTTGTTTATCCAACAGTTTTATCTGCCTTACTTTTAGCATTCTTAAGTTCAAATTTTTAATAATTGCTTTTTTTACTAAGTTTAACTAACATCAGATATGAAAAAAATAAATGGCTTTGATATAACAAGTCATGAAAAATCTAAAAGAATTATAAATATTAAGATCGAAGATGAAATTTTAGACAAATTAATATTTCCTTTTCATAAATTTAATATAACTGCTCTTGAGTACAAACCATTTACACGATTTACATTAGCCAAGAGCCTAGATGATTTAACAAACAATAAATTGAGTGAATTAATGAAATCGATTATAAGGGATAGAAATACAGGATGTTTTGTAATTGGACCAAAAAATTTAAGCTCTAAAATAAATAGTGAGTTTTTGGTAAAACTATCTACAGCAGTTGCTCATTTAATAGGAAACCCCAATCATGATTCAATGGCAGGAAAATATTATGCAAGGTTTCACATAAAGCATAATGATATGAGTGACTCTTATTTAAGAAAAGCTTACATCAACATGGACCTTCACACGGATGGTACTTATGTAAAAGAAATTACAGACTGGATATTGATGACAAAAATTAAAGAGGAACACGTTAAAGGAGGCGAAACTGCAATGTTACACCTTGATGACTGGGAATATCTTGATGAACTGTATAAAGAGCCAATTGGAAAAAAAGATTTTGTTTGGGGGTCTCCAAAAAGTAAAAATATAGAATACAAAGTTTTACATCCTGTATTTTTTGAAGACGAAAAGAAAAGACCTCAAATTTCATACATAGATCAATTTCCTGAACCACAAAATATGGCTCAAGGAATTTTCTTACAAAAATTGTCTGATAACTTGGAGGGTAGT
This sequence comes from uncultured Candidatus Pelagibacter sp., assembly GCA_905618805.1. Taxonomy (GTDB): domain Bacteria; phylum Pseudomonadota; class Alphaproteobacteria; order Pelagibacterales; family Pelagibacteraceae; genus Pelagibacter. Next base: position 35,588 of record CAJQSZ010000002.1, on the reverse strand, counting down.
GAAAAGAAAGTAATAACAAAACTATCTGTAGGTTCATCAATTATTGCAAATAACTATTTTTGGCTTCATGGGAGAAAGCCTTTTGAAGAAAACAAAAAATTAAGCAGAGAACTTTTAAGAATCAGAGGAAAGTTTTTTTAATAAAAATAAAAAAAATAATTTTTATCCAGTATACCAGAAGTTGAAAATGCAAAATCAAAATAAGTAATGAAATAATTGGCTATTTTACAGGTTAAATAGTGTTGTAAATATACCATTAATATTAAAAAAATTACTTAACGGCAAAATTTCCTGTCAAATTATGATGAATATTGTACATAATGCATCAATATATATAAATAAACGTTAACGAGATAATTAAGAATAAAGGAAAAATATGAAAAAAATAATAACAACAATTGCTTTTATAGCACTTAGTACTGTGTCAGTTAAAGCTGTTGGACCAAGTCTTGGAATGTTTTCTGTGACTGCTGGACTTGCTGCAAACCAAGGTGTTTTCGGTGCTTCTGCAACAGAAACAACTGAGAATGGTGCTGGTGTAGTTTATCAGAAGAAAACAGAACACGGTGTATTTACTGATGGTTACACATCTCAATTTGTTGAGCTTGGTATTGGTAATTGGGTTTCTTTAGGTTACGAACATACGCCTGATTCAATTACAACTCCTACTAACACAACTAGACAAAATGATGTAAATGGGCAAAAGGCTAATGTGTCTGTAGACTTTAATGATATGAATACAAAGTACGTAAAATTGAATTTACCATATTTTACTGGAATGTATATTAAGGCTGGTTCAGTAGAGACTGACTTAGATATTAAAGAAGTAATGGGATCTGGAAGTACTTACGCAAACAAAAGTACAAGTGGAAGTATGATGGGTCTTGGTTATTCTAAATTTATCAAAGAAACTGGTTTTGGATTTAGAGTAGAAACTAGTTACCTTGAGTTAGATAACGTAACAACAAATAATGGAATTGCCAAAGGAACAGTTAACGCTGCCGTTGGATCAGTTAACCACAATGAAGTTGCTGCAAAAAATCTAGAAGGTTTACAAGCTAAAATCGCGTTGACTTACACTTTTGGAAAAAACTAAGAATAATAAATAATTCTAAGTTTTAACAATATTTTAAATAGCCCATAACAATTTTGTTACGGGCTATTTTTATTTATAGCTTAAAAATATAAACTCGTTACAAGTTATAGAGTAATGAACATCGGTTTTATTGGTACAGGAAGAATAGCATTTGCTGTAATAACTGGCATAAGTAAATCAAATATAATTTATAAAAAAATAGTTATATCCCCAAGAAACAAAGAAACATCTAAAAAATTAAAAAAAAAATTCAGTAAAATAAAAATAGCAAAAAATAATCAAGAAATATTGAATACCTGTAATTGGGTTTTTTTATCAGTAACCCCGACTGTAGGAAAAAAGATAATTAAGGATTTAATTTTTAAATCTAGTCAAATAATTATAAGTTTTATATCAACTATAACCTTAGACCAATTAAAAAAAGCGATTAAAGTTAAGGCAAAAATTATAAGAGCAATACCTTTACCACCAATTTCTTTAAAAAAAGGACCCGTTCCAATTTGTCCTCCTAATAAAAAAGTCAAAGAGTTTTTTGATAAAATTGGATCGGCTATTGAGATTAAAAATGAAAAATCTTCAATTAATTTTTGGGCTGTCTCTGCAATGATGGCTCCATTTTATGAACTATTAAGAGTGATGACTGATTGGTTGGTTAAAAGAGGTATTAAAAAAAATATTGCACAAAAATATATTACCACTTTATTTTTGGCTTTATCAGAAGATGCGGTTGTAAATTCAAAAAAAGATTTAAAACAACTAGTAAATGATGCTCAAACACCAAAGGGGTTAAATGAGCAGAGTTTGAGAGAGTTAACAAAATTAGGTTTTTATAAAAAGTTAGAAAAAACACTAAACAACATTAATAAAAGATTAGAAAGGTAGTCATCATGAATCAAAATATATTAGAAAACGAATATATAGAAAAATTTCCCAAGGGAAGTCACCTAGCAAAAATGGGCAATTTTTTAAGACAGAAAAAAAACCCTACTATTCTTGAGTTTGGCGTTGAAAGAGGCGCATCCACTAAAGCTTTTATTTGGCTTACAGAAAAACTGAATGGAAAAGTATATTCTGTTGATATAAATGACTGTAGTAATGTATCAAATGCTGAAAATTGGAAATTCTTAGAAAGTGATGATTTAAAAATAGACCATGTTTTAAATAGTTTTGTAGAAATAAAAAAAAAGGGCGTAGACCTAATTTATATCGATAGTTATCATGAAAATTTTCATGTTATCAAATTATTAAATCTATATTTTAAATATGTCAAAAAAGATGGAGCAATCTTCATAGATGATATTGACAACATAGAATACAGAAAAAGCTATAATATAAAAAAAGAATCAGCAAAATTCTGGCAATGTATCGTTTATGATTTAACAAGTGACGCAGTAAAAGAATTTTATTATAACAACATGGAAAAAACTCATTATACTAAATATTTTGGTGAAAATGGTTTAGGTAAATTCTATAAATTATCTAATTTATTTGAAGAGCCTAACCCTTATAAAAAATTATGGAACTATAATATTTTTATTAAAATTTTATATCCATATTTAAGAAAACTTGCAAAATTAATTAGATTATAGTTAATTAAATTTTTATTATGCCACACATTCTAAAAATAGAAAATGTTTCTAAATTTTTTGGCGGAATTGCTGCTGTTTCAAATTGCTCTTTAAGGATTAAAAAAGAATCAATTACTGGAATAATTGGACCTAATGGATCAGGAAAAACTACTTTATTTAATTTGATTGCAGGAAATCTTGAGACATCAAGTGGAAAAATTTTCTTTAACGATGAGGACATCACAGATGTTCCTTCTTATGAGCTATTTTCAAAAGGACTATTAAGAACCTTTCAAATTGCCCACGAATTTACTAATCTGTCAGTACTAGAAAATTTAATGATGGTACCAGCAAATCAATCAGGTGAGAACTTAATGACAGCTTTATTAAAACCTAACTTAGTTAGAACAGAAGAGCTTGTAATAAAACAAAAGGCCCAAGATGTGGTAGATTTTTTAAATTTAAAGCATCTATCTAATGAATTAGCTGGAAATTTATCTGGAGGTCAAAAAAAATTATTAGAACTAGGAAGAACAATGATGGTTGATGCTAAACTAGTATTACTTGATGAAGTAGGTGCCGGTGTTAATCGTACATTACTTAAAGACTTAGGAACGGCAATACTTAAATTAAATAAAGAAGAAGGTTATACATTCTGTATGATTGAACATGATATGGAATTTATAAGTAGATTATGTGACCCAGTTATTGTTATGGCAGAAGGTTCAGTTTTATTTGAAGGAACTGCAGAGGAAGCAAAAAAAGATGAGAAAGTTATCGAAAGCTACCTAGGTAGAGGATCAAAAATAAAGGATGATAATTAATGGCTTTCTTTGAAGGTGTAAAAATGACAGGTGGATATGGTACTGGACCGGATATCATTAATTCTTGCTCTATTAATGTGAATAGAGGAGAAATAGTATCAATTCTAGGACCGAATGGTGCGGGAAAATCTACTGCCATGAAAGCACTACTTGGTCTTATAAATTTAAAATCTGGTTCTATTGCAATTAATGGAAAAGATATTTCAAAACTTTCACCACAGGATAGAGTTCGAGAGGGAATTTCATTTGTACCGCAAACAAAAAATGTTTTTGCAGGCATGAGTGTTGAAGAAAATTTGGAAATGGGTGCATACTTAAGAGAGGGTGATTATCAAAATATTATAGACGAAATTTATGAACTGTTTCCAATATTAAAAGAAAAAAGGAATCAGTTGGTTGGTGAATTGTCAGGAGGTCAAAGGCAACAAGTAGCTCTTGGTAGAGCATTAATGATCAAGCCATCTGTTCTAATGTTAGATGAGCCTACAGCAGGCGTATCCCCAATAGTAATGGATGAATTATTTGATCATATCATTAAAGTCAAAAGAACTAATGTTGCAATATTGATGGTTGAGCAGAATGCAAAACAAGCCCTTAATATCTCTGATAGAGGGTATGTTCTAGTTACTGGTGAAAATCGTTATTCAGGAACTGGTAAAGAATTATTAAATGACCCAAGAGTAAGAAGCTCATTTTTAGGAGGATAATATGGATTTTTTAAATGCCATTATATTATTATTAAATTATATTTTTGTTCCTGCTCTTACCTATGGTTCACAGCTAGCACTTGGCGCAATATTTGTAACTATAATTTATGGGATTTTAAGATTTGCTAATTTTGCAACAGGAGACATGATGGCATTTGGAACAATGGTGACCATTTTAATTACTTGGTATTTTCAATCAATTGGTATTTCTCTAGGAGTTTTGCCAACAGCTCTTCTTGCTATACCTTTTGCAATATTTTTTATGATTGGTTATATGCTTTTTGTAGATAAGTTTGTATTTAGATACTACAGGGTTAACAAGAGCCCTCCAGTACAACTTGCAATGGTAAGTATTGGTGTAATGTTTGTAACACAAGCTGTAGTTAGAATAATTATTGGCCCTAGTGATAGAAGATTTTTTGATGGGGAAAAATTTATAATTAAAGCAGGTGAGTTTAAAGAAATGACAGGACTTAATGAAGGTCTAGCAATTAAATCCAGTCAAGTATTAACAATATTTATAACATTAATATTGGTTTCAATTTTATTTTGGTTTTTAAATAAAACTAAAACAGGAAAAAGTATGCGTGCTTATTCAGACAATGAAGATTTGGCTCTATTATCAGGAATTGATCCTAAAAGAGTAGTCATGATTACATGGATTATAGCAGGCATTTTGGCAACAATTGGAGGCGCATTGTATGGTTTAGACAAAAGCTTCAAACCTTTTACATATTTTAATAATATGCTGCCAATTTTTGCTGCAGCAATTGTTGGTGGCATAGGAAACCCATTTGGAGCATTTTTAGGTGGGTACGTTATAGCTTTTTCAGAGATATTTATAACTTATGCGTATAAGAAATTTTTTATGTATATTTTACCAGAAAGTATGGAGCCTGAAACTTTAGTGCAATTATTATCAACTGATTATAAATTTGCTGTATCATTTTCTATACTGGTGATTGTTTTACTCTACAGACCAAATGGCATATTTAAAGGTAAAGTACTTTGAGAAAGAATCTAAATATTATTTTGGCTTACTCAATAATGATGGGTTTAATTATTTTAGTTGGAATATTTCAGTCTTGGAATGTTGCCCTTTCAATTTTTAATATGTGTTTAATTTCTGCAGTGATGACAATGGGGGCAAATGTACAATGGGGCTATGCTGGTCTGATTAATTTTGGTCTTATGGGTTATGCAGCGTTAGGAGGGTTAGCTGCAGTTTTAATATCAGTTGATCCTGTTGAAGAAGCATGGCGTGCAGGTGGATTTGATATTTTAATGTGTTTATGGTTGATAATTGCGATGATTTTTATCATTAGGTTCATTTTAAAACATTTTGAAAAAACAAAAATAAGAACTTATGGAATTGCAGGAATTATAATTGCTGGAATTGTAATTATAAGAATTACTTCTGAATCAGGCATTGAAGCAATCGAAGCAGTAAACCCAGCAACAACAGGATTTCTTGGTGGCTTAGGTCTGCCAATAGTATTTTCATGGATAGTTGGAGCCTTCTTTGCTGCGGGATTAGCATTTGTAGTAGGTAAGGTTGCTCTTGGTTTGCGTGCAGACTACTTAGCTATTGCTACATTACTTATTTCAGAAATTGTTATTGCTATAATCAAACATGAAGATTGGTTAGCAAGAGGTGTTAAGAACGTAATTGGATTAGATCGACCAGTTCCTTATGAGGTTAATCTTCAGGAAGCTGAATGGTTTATAAATTTAGTTACAAAATTTAATTCAGGTAAATTAGAATTAATTTCCAATATTGCAGATAAACAAGCCGCACTTAATCAGTTAGTTATTGAAGGATCTTCAGTTTTTGTAAAACTTTGTTATTCAGGTTTATTTTTAATTGTAGTTATAGCTTTATTAATAGTTACTCAAAAAGCACTTTACTCTCCTTGGGGAAGAATGATGAGGGCCATTAGAGACAATGAAGAAGCAGCCAATGCAATGGGTAAAAATGTTGTTAAACAACATTTGTTAATATTTATTTTAGGATCAGCAATAGTTGGCATTGCGGGTGCTATGCTTGTAACACAAGATGGTTTATTCACACCTGGTAGCTACAGACCTATGAGGTATACTTTTTTAATTTGGGTAATGGTAATTGTTGGTGGTAGTGGAAATAATTTTGGGGCTATTTTAGGAGGATTTGCAGTATGGTTTTTGTGGATTGAGGCTGCACCAATATCCCTATTCTTGATTAACTTGTCCACAGTGGGTCTTCCAGAGACTCATGAGCTTAAAGTACATTTAACAGAGAGCGTTCCTTATTTTAGATATTTAATGATGGGAATAGGTTTATTGTTAATTATGAGGTACCGCCCTAAAGGTATACTTCCTGAGAAAATAGAAATAAAATAAAATTATTATGAAATATATTATACTTGGAGCAGCAGTAGCATGGGCTATGTACATTGGTGATAAATATATTTTTTAAAGAAAAAAAATAAGATGGATTTTTTACTATATTTTCATCATGGTTTAGTTGAAATTTATTTCATGATGTTTACAGTATTGGTTGCATCTATCATAAGAGGATTTAATGGCTTTGGCTTTTCAGCCACATGCATCTCTGGTTTTTCTTTTATACTTCCAGCAATAGAAATAGTTCCTATAATTCTAGCATTAGAAGTAATAATTAGCATTTTTATGGTTCCTTATATTTGGAATAAGATTGATTGGGGATTTGTTCTTAAGATATTGATAGGAATAATGATTGGATCACCAGTAGGTCTTTATTTATTAAGACATTTAAACCCAGAAACAACACATCTATCTGTTTGTTTGTCGATAATATTTTTTTCATTTTTATTAATGAAAGGTTATTCAAATCAAAAGATTAATAATGATTATGGAAAAATTTTTACAGGAATAATTTCTGGAACTCTAAATGGACTTATAACATTGGGTGGAATGCCAATAGCACTTTTTTTATTAACTACAAGTATACAGCCATCAATAATCAGAGGTTCCTTGGCAGCTTTATTTTTTTTAACAGATATTTACGCTTTTGTTTTAAGTTTTTTTGCTGGAATTGTTGATCTGACAACTGTTTATAGGGTTATTCCATTAATTTTTATTTTACCAATAGGTGTTTTTATTGGTAATAATTTTTTTGTAAATAGCAAAGAAGAAACTTATAGAAAAGTAGTTTTCTATTTTCTTATCTTTATTTCAATATTAGGTATTTTTAGAATTATAAGTAATATTTAAGTATAAAAAAAACCCTCAACAACTCTCACTGCTGAGGGTTTTAAAATTAAGATATTAATTATCTTTGTTTAGTAGTTTCAAATTTTCCTTTTTTAACTACCTGCTCCAAGAAAGATCCAGTGGCATCACCTTCTTTTGTGAAAGTAACATCACTTGCTCCCTCATAGTTAATCTTCTTACCTTTAGCTAGCAAGTCTAAACCTTTTTTAAGTTCACCTGGGTAAATTTTTGTTCCAGGACTATTAGCAACCGCCATTACATTTTTAGCAATAGAGGCTCTATCAGCTGATCCACCTGCTTGCATTGCAAGAACAAGTAAAGCACCAGCATCATATGATGAGGCTGTATAAGGCGCGTCAGGATCTATATTGGCTGCGCCAGCAACTTTTGCAAATATTTGTGCACCTTTACCTGTTGATCCAGGTCTTGTTGCTATAGATTTTTTTAAATCTTTACCAAATGTATCTGCAAGTGATTGACCAACCATTCCATCTCCAAGAACAAAAGTATCAAATGCTCCAGAGTCTAAAGCAGCCTGTATTATACCTTTACCACCTTGGTCTAAATAACCAAGTACAGCTAATGCATCACCACCTGCTGAAGCTAATGTAGCTACTTCAGATGAGTAATCAGCCTTTCCATCTTCATGAGCAAGTTCAGTTGTTACTTTAATGCCATGAGAAGCTAAACCAATTTTATACATATCTGCAAGGCCTTTTCCATAGTCATTATTCGTATAAGTGATTGCTATATTCTTTATTTTTTTGTCTTTAGTTGCATCAGCCAAAACTTGTCCACCTCTTTTATCTGATGGTGCTGTTCTAAAGAACAAACCTTTATCAGCCAACTCAGTTAAACCAGGAGAGGTTGCTGATGGTGAAATCATTACCACACCATTTGGTACGGCAACGTTTGAAGCAATGGCACCTGTTACACCTGAACAGTCAGCACCCATAATAGCTGCTACACCTTGTGCAATAACACCTTCAGCTGCTGCTGTTGCTGCCGCTGAGTCAACACAAGTTGAGTCTGCTCTTACTACTGTAATAGTTTCGCCACCTAATAGTGAACCTGAATCGGATGCTTCTTTAAAAGCAAGCTCTGCAGATGCAGCCATGGCTGGTGTTAGAGATTCAATGGGACCAGTAAATCCCAATATAATTCCCATCTTAACTTCTGCGAATATATTCGTTGTAAAAGTTGAAACGAATATAAATGCAGCAATAAATAGTTTTTTCATTATTTTCCTCTTTGATTGTTAACAATTTATAAAAGAGAAATTAAAGCTTATTTTAAAAAATTTTCAATAGATGATTTATTTTATTTTTTGAAGCTGATAGACCGAAATAATCACAATTGTCCCACCAATTGCACTAAGTAGTGAAGGAATTTCTTCAAAAATTAAGAAAGTTAGGATTAAACCAAATATTGGGAATAAAGAGTAGAAGGGCATAACCTTATTAACTGAATAAAATTTATAAAGATAAAACATAGAGGTATGAGCAATAACAGATACTGATATTCCGTTATGAAGTAAAAGAAGCCAAGTATTAGTATTTATGTTCATTAAATGATTGATTGTATTACCTTCAGAGAAAACTGAAAATAATAAAATAGTTATAAAGCCAGTAAACCCCATAACCATATTTGTAAATTTTACATCTACTTCTTTTATATATCTCGAGAGCACACTTGAAATTCCATAAAAAAAAGCTGAAACGCTACATAAAAAAATTGCATAAATTTCTCCTTTTAAATTTGGATCGTATCCAATCATAAAAATTCCAAAAAAAGAAATCAATATTAATAACCATTGTTTAGTATTAACTTTTTCTCCAAGAAAAATTGAGCTAGCAAGAATTGCAAAAGGTATTGCAAGTTGTGCGCCTATAATTATTGGAGCAACAAAAGTTGCTTTTCCTAAAGATAAATTTAAAAAAAATATTACACCAAAACCCATTGACAAGGAAAAACCTATTAATGGAAGAAAATATCTTCTATCTGGAATTTTGAATTTGCAAAATGGAAGAAGGCAAATAAAAAGTATAAACATTCTTAAAGATCCAGCTAACATAGGTGGCAGGGAAGTATTTAAGGCAAGTTTATTAATTGGATATGAACTTCCAAAAACAAACATAATAAATAAAACTAAAATATAGTGTCTTGCAGTCAAATATTTAACCCATAGTGAATGGGTCAGTCATCGGTTTATCCGAAGAATTATACCATGTCGTTTTTATTCTTGTATATTCTTTAATAGACTCAATGCCTGCCTCTTTTCCATAACCACTATCTTTAATTCCTCCAAATGGTGCCATAGGAGAAATTAACCTATATGTATTTACGAAAACTATTCCTGCTCTAACAGCTTTAGATACCCTCATACCCCTTCCAAGGTTGGATGAATAAACCCCAGAAGACAATCCGTACTTATTATCATTCATTAATTTAATAGCCTGTTCTTCTGTATCAAATTTCATTACAGATAATACTGGGCCAAATAATTCATTTTCAGCTGCAGGTAAGTTATGATTTTCACATTCAATTATTGTTGCAGGAAAATAATAACCTTTATTGGATATGCTGGATCTTTTGCCTCCACACCTAATTATTCCACCTTGTTCAACAGTAGTTTTAATATTTTTTTCAATATTTTCTAACTGCTTAAAACTATTTAAAGGACCCATTTGAGTATCTTTATCCATTGGTGCGCCCAATTTTATCTTTTCTGCTTTTGCTACTAATTTATTTAAAAATTCATCATATATTTCAGACTGGATATAAAGCCTTGATCCTGCAATGCAACTCTGGCCACTTGCACCAAAAATTCCCGCAGTAATTCCATTAAGAGCATTTTCTTGTTCAGCATCATTAAATACAACGACTGGGCTTTTTCCACCAAGCTCCAAACTAACTTGGGATAAGTTTTCAGCAGAATTTTTTATAATATGTTTTGCTGTTTCAGGCCCACCAGTGAATGCAATTCTTTCCACAAGATTATGTGTAGTTAGCGCCTTTCCACAAGGGTCACCTAAACCTGTGATTATATTAACTACTCCTTTTGGTATTCCTGACTTTTCAACTAATTTTGCAAATTCTAATAAAGTTACGGGTGCAAGTTCAGAAGCTTTTATTACCACTGTATTTCCCATTGCTAATGCCGGTGCTAGTTTTACAGCAGTTAATAACATTTGAGAATTCCATGGAATGATTGCAGCGACTACACCAATAGGAATTCTGGTTGTTGTTACTTGCATATCTGGTTTATCTATTGGCACAACAGTGCCTTCAACTTTATCTGCAAGACCCGCAAAGTAATCATAATATTCCGCAATATAGCTAGCTTGTGTTTTGGTCTCCCTAAAAATTTTTCCTGTATCAACAGTTTCAATAGTACCAAGATGTTCAGCATTATCTCTTAATTGATCTGCTAGAGATCTTAAATATTTAGCTCTTTCTCTTGGATGTAAATTAGACCACGAGTTTTCAAAAGCTTTTTGTGCAGCCTTAACTGCTTTATCAACATCTTTTGTACTTGCCTCGGGTACAGTTGCCCAAACTTCGTTATTCTCTGGATTTAAAGTTTCAATTGTTTTGCCAGACTCAGAGTCAACCCACTGGCCATCTATAAACATTTTAAAGTTTCTAATTTTTGTCATTTAATTATTAATAAAATTTTTAAGATTAATATTAACATCATCTGCACACTCTATACTACAAAGATGTTTTCCATTATTTATTTCAATAAAACTTGAATTCATTAAATCATCAGATAAGGATTTTGACATCTGAACTGTGGAGCCTGAATCACCTGACCCCGTCATGACAAGAGTTTTAGTTTTAATATTTTTAATTATACCAACATCATCTTGGTGATAAGCAAATAGCTTGTAAGCTTTTAAAAAGTTCAGATGATTATCACCATCTTTTGTCAAAATTTTGATAAATTGATCATAAATTTCTGGATGGTTATCTAAATATTTATCTGTGAACCATCTTTTTAGTGCCTGCTTTGAAATAGGTTTATTTAGCTTAGCCTGCTCAAATCTTTCTATAACTAAAGCTCTTTGTTCTGCAGTTCTTTTATATGTTGTTCCTATTACAGTAAGGCTTTTTAATTTATCTTGAAATTTTGATGCAAAATCTAATGCAATTAATGATCCTAGAGAGAAACCCACAAGGTTAATTTTATCAATTTTTAAAAATTTCAATAAATAATCTAGTTGATCTGAAAAATCATTTAATGTGACCTCTTCTTTATTGTAAGGAGTTTTTCCATGCCCTAATAAATCATAGGTAATTATTGAGTAGTTATTTAAAGCAGTAATTTGAGAGTCCCACATTTTGTGATCTAGACCAACACCATGAACGAAAACTAATGGCTCAGTTTTATTATCAATGAATGAATGATAATTTTGACTAGGATCAAAATTGTGAGGCATCAATTTATTTGGGATCTAGTCCCATTTCCTTCATATCTTGATATCTATCACCAGTTCTAGCATGTGCTCTACCACTTGATGCACCACCAATTGCTATTACTATTTCATCGTCAAATGGGGCGTCATGAATAGTGAATTCATGTGTAAGATAATAAGGTCTTAGACCAGAATCTGTTTTATGCATCATTGGAATTGACATTTTAGACCCAGCAGGGCCTCTTGTATTGGTAAAACTTAAATAAGAAGTGCCCCCAACAGCATCTCTAAATTTGTTTCCAAATCTTAATGTATGAATAAATGCAGATGCATGCTCAATTTCGCCATTTAATCCGACAGTTCCAGCCTTACCATAAGCTAAGATTTTTTCAGGAGAGCCCATTTCTTTTATTAATTCTGAGACTAGAATAGTACCTAGTTTAGGAGCTAAATCTAAAATAATTGGTTTTAAGTCTTCAACAAAACCTTTTCCATGCCATGGATTTTTAAATACAGCAGCAACAGATACTAATAACACTGGTTCCTTAGCTTCTTTACCACCTTCAATAAAAGTTTTATCAACAAATTTTGTAAATTTTCTTAATTCAAGTTTCATTAACTAGCCTTTTCTATATTTGAATTATCTAAATTAATTTTTGGTATCACTTCATCATTAAACAGTTTTATACTTCTCATGCAAGCTTCATGCTCCATACCAGGAAAGTTAGACCATACTTGTAAGTTTTGTAAATTTAATTCAGATTTTAATTCATTTATTTTATTAACCACATATTCAGGGGTTCCAAATAATAAATTTCTTTTATGTAAAAAATCATAATTAAGTAAATCTAATTTATGTTTAGTTTCTGGTAACTCTTCATCTGGATCCATATGATTTCCCAACCCTCTCCAATGACAAACCCATTTCATATAATTAATTATATGTTCACCAGCCATTTTTTCTGCTTCCTCCATAGTTTCTGCTACAAACATATCTCTAACTAAAGATACACCCTCTCCTAATGGCACATCTCTATTTTCTGCTTTAGATTTTGCATCTCTATAAATCTCAAATCTTTTCTTTAAAGCTCTAACGGTAGGTATCCACATTATAGTGTTTAAACCATTTTGTGCAGCCCATTCAATCGATCTTGCTCCATCAACTACTTGCCATATAGGAGGGTGTGGATGCTGTTTCGGTTTTGGAACAACGCTAATTTTTTTTATTTCACTTGTTTTTATATCTAAAAATTTCTCACTAGGTGGACTCATATCATGTTGCCAAACAAAACCAGGGGTAGGGTAGGTATAAAACTCACCTTGATGACTAAAAAATTCTTCTGTCCAAGCTTTTTTCATTACTGTTAAAGTCTCATCAAATAATCTAAAATTTTTTGCCTGATCTTTTAAGTCTGCTTCTTTATTCATGTTGATAGCTTCTCTGCCATATATTCCTCTACCAATACCAACATCAACTCTCCCATCTGATAATTGATCCAATAAAGCTATATCTTCTGCAAGACGTATCGGGTTATGAAAAGTAATTACATTGCAGGCTTGACCAATTCTAATTTGTTTAGTTCTAGCAGCAGCGTCCACCCCCATCATTAAAGGGTTTGTGCACGCTTCCATTCCTTCATGATTAAAGTGATGTTCCGTATACCAAATAGAGTCCCAATTATTTTCATCACAGTAAGTAGTGATTTCTTGGGTTTCATTTAATAGTTGATGGTATGGTTTATGATTCCAATTAGTAGTGTTACAAAAATATCCAAATTTCATTCAAACCTCCTTAAATAATTAAATTTAAAGACGACTGATCCCACTTTCGTAACTACCCTAGTACCTTTTAAACCTAGTAAAACGACGAGTTATGTCACTCTCTTTATTGTTCTTATGGAAACATTAACACAGAATCCGGAAAATTCATTAGTAATTCATTAGTTTAATAACCCCATATCTAAAGCAATAATTAATTAGGACCCTAAACAGATTGGGTTTTTCATTGGTTTTTAAAAGGTCAATACCCCTTACACAGGAAGTGAACCTAATAGTTTACTATATATAGTCTGTTTCAGACAGTTAAAGGGGGCCGAAATTGATTTCAAAAAAAATATATTTCTGAAAAAATTATGGCAAAAAATTACGAAAAAATATTACAAAATGGGGGGATATATAAGTGGAAAGATAAATTTTATATGCACAACAAGAGATTTCTCTCCACCTACATAACTACTAATGAACCTTGAATATAAACCTCTTCTAAATTATTACAAATTGTAAGAGTACTTGATAGTGCTTTAGTAATCACCATTGGTCTTTAGTAAATGCTTTTTGGCCCTGTAAATACTTTCTTCAACTTTACTAGAAAATTCAGTATACTCTTGAAGTTGATTTGAAGACAATTTAGGCATATTATTTAAAAATATTATATGAGCACAACTATTTCTTCAATAAATTATTGTCCAGTAAAATCTATATCATTTCAAAGTATTGATAGATGTACAATTAAAAAAAATATTGGAATTGTAGGAGATAGAATTTTTGCATTTGCCAAAAACCTAGAATTGGATAATGCACGATTATTCGAAAAAAGCCCTGAAGAGAGAAAAGGTAAATGGAATAAAGTTTTAACTCTTAAAAATTCTCCAGTCCTAAATAAATATAATTTTTTGTTTAAGGAAAACAAATTAACATTAATGTCCAAGGATCAAGAAGTTTTAACAATTAATGTCAATGAATTAAGTGAGCGTCAATTACTTTCAAATAAAATTATTGAATTAGAAAATTCTTTAAAAGAGCCAATAATTTTGATGAAAAATGAAAAATTCCCTTTTTTTGACACTTCTATTTCAAACAAAATTGATTTTATTAATTCAGTTTCACTCTTAAACATACAAAGTATTAATGATTTTCAAAAAAAAATTGATAAAAAAATTGAAGTCCCAAGATTTAGAGGAAATATCTGTATAGATGGATTAGGTCCTTGGCAAGAACGAGAATGGATAGGAAAAATTATCACGATCAACAATGTATCTTTTAAGGTTGAAAAAAATATCCCAAGATGTGTTGCAATTAATTTAAAACCAAAAACAGATGACAATTCTTTAAATTTGCTTCAATTATTAAAAAAAAAATATGATCATTTTGAAATGGGAATTTATTTAACTGCGCTAGATGATGGTGAAATTAACTCAGGTGATAAGCTAGAGATCAGCAGCTAGAAAAAATATTTTGTTTAAGCAACTTTAAGTTGCATTAACTTTTTTGATGTACAAACAACTTCATTTTTGTTTTAATTATTAAAATAAACTTAAATAAAGGAATAAAAATGAATAAATTTTTAAAATCAATTGGAGTTTTTCTTGTAATCCTTTTTAGTATTTCTACAGTTAGTGCCGAAACGTTAACTAACAAACTAAAAAATGGTGGCAAGTTAAGACTTGGATTTGGTACTGCTGTGCCATGGGCTTATGCAGGAGATAATGGTCAACCCTTAGGATTTGTTAATATGATTGCATTGACAGTTCTTGAGGAAATGGGAATTACTGAAGATCAAATGGAATTTAAAACTTTTGAATGGTCAGGATTGATACCAGGAATAAATGCTGGTCGTTCAGATATGATTACTGGTGGTATGTATATTACACCTAGTAGATGTAAAAGTATGAACTTTTCAGATCCTATAGGTGTTTTTGGTGATGCCATGATGGTTCCAAAAGGAAATCCTAAAGGAATTTATAATTATGCAGATGTCATTAAAACAGGTGCAAAACTTGTAACTGGTGCTGGCTTTAACACAGTTGCAGCTGCTAAAAAATATGGTGTGCCTGAAAGTCAAATGATGTTAGTTGAAGGTGAGGTAGGAATTCTAGCCGCTATGAAAGCTGGAAGAGCTGATGTTGCTGTACAAACATTATTTGGTGGAAAAGAACATGTTGAAAAAAGCAATGGTATGTTTGAAATAGCTGATCCTAAAAAAATGCCTGAAGAAACTTTAAATGTAGTTGGTATGGGTTTTAGAAAAACTGATACAGAATTTAAAGATAATTTTAATAAAGCATTAGCAAAAGTTATGGCTAATCCAGCTAAAATGATGAAAAGAGCAGGTAAGTATGGATATGGTGAGGCACAAATTCAGCCTGCCCATATGACAACTGCTTGGGCTTGCAACAGATAATATAAAAAATAAATTAATTTAATCAGGCGATATAGAAAAGTCGCCTGATTTTTTTAAATATAATCTAAAGGTATTAAGCTTGAGTTATTTTTCATTTTTAGTTGAACATGGATCTACACTATTATTAGGAACGGTTACTACAGTTAAAGTATTAATTTGTGCTACTATTCTTTATGCACTTATTTCAATAATTTTTGGACTAATGAGGGTATCAAATAATTCAGTTATTCAAGGCATTGCAACTGTCTATATAGAATTTTTTAGAGGAACATCTTTAATGGTTCAATTATTTTGGTTTTATTATGTGCTACCTTTCTTTGGTTTATCACTAGAAGCATTCACATCAGGTGTAGTTGCAATAGGATTAAATTTTGGTGCATATGGAGCAGAAATTGTAAGAGGTGGAATCTTAGCAGTACCTAAAGGTCAGTGGGAGGGAGCTTATGCATTAAATTTAAGTCCAGCAAAAAGAATGAGAAGAATTATTATCCCTCAAATTTTTCCAATTATACTTCCACCAGCAGCAAATTTAACTGTAGAACTTTTAAAAGCTACTGCATTAGTTGCATTAGTCACAGTTGTTGATTTAACATTTGAAGCAAAACAGATTAATGCAATTACATGGTTATCTGCTCAATGCTTCGGAACTGCACTTATAATTTATTATATAATATCTAGGTTCTTTCTTGTCCCTTTCTTACGTTGGCTAGAAATTCTTGCTGCAAGAAAAATAGGAAAGGAAAAAATATAATATGAACGCAGAATGGAGATGGGATTTTACATATCAAATATTACCAAAATTATTGTGGGCAACATTAAATACTATAATGGCTGCTGGAATAGGTTATGCAATAGCAGTTATAGTGGGTATGTTATTTTTGTTAGGTCAACGTACTCCTTATAAAGTTATAAATATAATAGTCAGAGAAGTAGTAGAATTTATTCGCTCGACACCACTTCTTATTCAATTATTTTTTGTTTATTTTGTTGGACCTCAATTTGGTTTAATTTTATCTGCCTGGGTAACAGCAATGATAACCATAGGCCTTCATTTTGGTACCTATCTTTCAGAAGTTTATAGAGGAGCCTTGGAAGGTGTTCCTAAATCTCAATGGGAAGCATGCAGAGCATTAAATTTTTCTACAATATATACATATAGGAGAATAGTTTTTCCTCAAGCTTTTCCAATAGCGATACCAGGAATGGGAAATTATTTGGTGGGAATTTTTAAAGATACTCCTTTATTATCAACAATTGGTGTTGCAGAATTATTTCATGCAGCAACAGCCGTAGGTGGGGAACACTACCGTTATTTGGAGCCATATACTATGGTTGGAGTTATCTTTTTAGCTCTATCTATACCTGCTGCTATAGGAATTAGAAAATTAGAAAGATTTGTTAACAAGGCTCAAGGAAAGGTAAAAAATTAAATGAATAATTCTGATGATATTTTAGTAAAATTTTTTGATGTTACAAAAAAATATGGAGATCTTGTTGTTTTAGATAAACTTAATTTAGAAATTAAAAAAAATGAAATGGTTTCAATTATTGGGCCATCGGGGTCGGGCAAAACAACTGTATTAAGAACTTTAATGACATTAGAAAAAATTGATCAGGGTATAATTTATTTAGAGGGAGAGCCATTAACTCATATGCCTGATAAAGAAAAACTTATAGTGGCAAACGAAAAATATTTACGAGAAAGACGATCAAAAATAGGAATGGTGTTTCAACAATTTAATCTTTTCCCTCATATGACGGCTCTTCAAAATTGTATTGAAGCGCCAATAGAAGTACTTGGTATGAAAAAAGAAGAAGCAAAAGAAAGAGCTCTTGATTTATTAGAATTAGTTGGACTGTCAGATAAAAAAGATGAACACCCATCAAGACTATCAGGTGGACAGCAACAACGTGTCGCAATTGCTAGAGCTTTAGCTATGAGACCAAAGGTTATGCTTTTAGATGAAATCACATCTGCACTAGATCCAGAGGTTGTTGGTGAAGTTTTAAATGTAATTAGATCTTTAAATAAAGAACATGATCTTACTATGATTATGGTTACACATCAGATGGGCTTTGCTAGAGAAATATCAGATCGTGTATGTTTTTTTAATGAAGGAAAGATATTTGAACAAGGACCTCCAGAACAATTATTTGATAATCCAAAAAATGAAAGAACTAAGCAATTTTTACACGCAGTTCTCGATGCAAGTTAAAGAGAATTGTAAAATTTATTCGTCAGCGTATACTTTTTCTTCTTTTTCATGTTTTTCCTGAGCCTCTATGCACAGGTTTGCAACAGGTCTTGCTATTAATCTTTTTAACCCTATTGGTTCTGCCGTATCTGTACAAAATCCGTAAGTTTCATCTTTAACCCTTAATAGAGCTTTATCAATTTTAGAAATCAATTTTATTTGTCTATTAATAGCTTTCATTTCGACAGCTTTATCTGTGTATGAACTTGCCTGATCAACCATATCTGCTGAAACACTGTTGTCGTCCATTGATCCATGGTAAAGAGCTTCATTGTTTGCTTTTACTAACTCTTTTTTCCATTCAGTAAGTTTTATTTTAAAAAAAGCTAGGTGTTTATCACACATGTATTTTTCAGTATCTTTTGGTGCGTATGTTTTTGAAATCTTAATTGGTGCTTTAATTTTCTTTTCACTAATAATTGGTATTTTTATTGTAGCTATAGCTTTTTTAATAGCTGTTTTAACTTTTTTTACTTTAGAGGCAGTTTTTTTACTAGAAGATTTAGAGATTTTAGCCATATATTTAAATTTAAGTGGCCGGAGTATATTCAGCAATTAATATGTGTCAAGTAGGGTTAAATCATATAAATTTAGATAGAAATAGATAATAACAGAATAAGTCCATTATGAATTTTAATAGAATAAACATTAAAAAATTATTTTATAGCTTTATTACAATACATCTAATTTTATGGACGTTGATTCCTTCATTAACAAATAGTAATTTACCACTTGATACAATTGAAGCATTAGCATGGGGAAGTAATTTAGATTGGGGTTTTAATAAACATCCACCAGGAAGTGCTTTTTTCCTTGAAATTTTTTACCAAATTTTTGGCTCTCAAGACTGGGCGTATTATTTATTAAGTCAAATATTTGTAGTAATAGCTTTTATTGTAGTTTTTAAATTTGCAGAAGAATTATTCAAAAAAAAAACTTTAAGCTTAATATCGGTTCTTTTATTAGAAGGTATTTATTTTTATAATTTCACAACTCCTGAATTTAATGTAAACGTTTGCCAATTACCTTTTTGGGCGCTTTGTGGATATTATTCTTGGAAATTATTCGATAAACAAGAAATAAAGGTAAAAGACTGCCTTTGGTTAGGTGTGTTTGCAGCTATCGGTTTTTTGTCAAAATATCTTTTTATCTATCTGTTATTAGCAATAGATACGTTATTTTTTTACGTAATTTTTATAACTAAATATAAAAAATTTGATTTTAAATATTTAATCTCTCTGGAAGTTTTTATTGTATTGTTGGTTCCACATTTAATCTGGCTAACAAATAATAATTATGCAACTATTAATTATGGTTTAGCAAGAACAGGGCTGGAGAGCTCAAATTTATTAGATCACATAATTTATCCATTAATATTTTTAGGCAAACAAATGGGAATATTAATTCCATTTTTTGTTATGTCATTTTTTTTAGTAAAGAAATTTAAGTTTAAAATATCTTTAAAAGATAAAAAATTATTATTTTTGGTATTTATTAATCTAGTTCCCATTGGATTAATGTTTTTAACCTCGATGATTATAGGATCAAAAATAAAAACAATGTGGATGACACCCTTTTATTTATTTTTCGGTGTGTTAATTGTTTATTTGTTTCAAGCGCAGATAGATTTAAAAAAACTTAATGGCTTCATATCAGTATTTTTGATTTTATTTATTTTTTCTCCATTTGCCTATGCATATATTTCAATTACAAAAATAGATAAAAGAACAGACTATCCTGGAAGAGAAATTGCTAACAAAGTTCAAGTTGAATGGAATGAAAATTTTAGTGAAGAAATTAAATCTATTATTGGTGATGAGTGGTTTGCAGGAAACTTATCTTACCATTTAAAATCTAGACCTACTTGGAATGATATGAATATGTATGATAAAGGAGTTGTTTTAATAGGCAATGAATTAAAGCCATGTAAAAATAAAAAGATTGAAGCTTTTGATGGGTTGGGTAAGGTTCACTGTTTTAATATGAATCCTCAAGTTGTAATGATGGGTAGAATTAGATGAAAAAAATTATAATTTTGATTCCAGTTTATAATGACTGGCAGTCAGTTTTTAAACTTTTAGAAAATATTGATAAAGGGCTTGAAGTGTGGGATTCTGATGTTGCTCATATATCAGCTATAATTTTTAATGATGCTTCCACAGAAGAAAGACCAATTAATACCTCTACTTTTAATAGTCTAAAGTCGGTTCAAGTAGTTAACATGAAAGAAAATAAGGGACACGCAAGATGTAATGCTGCTGGATTAAAATATATTAGTGCTAATAGAGATTTTGATTTAGTTATTCCTATGGATGCTGATGGGGAAGATAGACCCGAGGAGCTTGGACCACTTCTTTGCAAAGCCTATGAATATCCTGAAAAAGTTATTACTGCCAATAGAGTTAAAAGATCAGAAGGACTTTTTTTTAGATTTTGTTATTTATCCCATAAATACCTAACTTTTGTTTTTACCGGTAAACTTATAAAATATGGTAATTTTACTTGTCTTCCTAAGTCTGCAATCAATCAAATGGTTAACGATTCTGCTACTTGGAGTAGTTTTTCTGGTTCACTAGCTAAGATTATTAAAGATGAAGATTTAACATCAGTTTCATCAACAAGAGGAACTAGATATTTTGGCCCCTCTAAAATGAGTTTTATTAATCTATTAAAGCATTCTCTTTCAATCATGGCTGTTTTTAAGAAAAATTTATTAATCAGGTCTATATTTTTTTTAATAGCTTATTTATTTTTAATTATAAATAATTTTTCAATAGTTACATTAATGCCAGTTGTTGCTGTAATCGCCATGTTGATTTCTATAATGATATTATCAAAACGAGAAAATATGTTGGAATTTAATGAATCTTTAAAAGATATTCAAAGTATTGATAAAATTAAATAGCTTTTATTATTGGTAGAGAGTGAAAATCAGCTGTATCAATTTTTGAAGAATGATCTCTTCGCATATTCCATCTTTTATTTACACCAGCGCTAGCCAAACTGAGTGTTGATCGACCATACCTATAGTTTGTACTATCAATAGATCTCATTAGAGTATTGATTTTTTCATCTTTTGCAGATGAGAATAAATTTTTACTACCATCTGAACTAATCAAGTTAGTCAATGTTACGCCAGCTTTTTGATACCTGTATCCATTTATAAATATTTTATCTAATGCGATTAAAGCAGTCTTAACTATTTCAATACTATTATTGGTAGCAATTGGAAAATCTATAGTTTTAGCATTTGAATAGTAAACCCCTCTATTTTGAAAAGGGCTTGTTCTAACAGATACTGTTACTGATTTTGCAATTAAAGATTCTGATCTAATTTTTTCCGAAGCATTTAAACAATAACTTGCAACCGCTTCTTGTAACTCTTGAAATTTATCAACTCTTGTACCAAATGATCTTGATACAACACAGCTTTTTCTTTTTGAGGTTTTGGTTTCCAGTGGAATGCATGGAATACCTCTAAGTTCTAATGCAGTTCGTGAGCTTAAAACATTAGAGCTTTTTTTAATCCAAGTGTTTGACATATTTTTTAATTGTTTAGCATTATAAATTCCATTTTGATGATAAAATTTTGTAAGCTGTTTACCAACTCCCCACACATCATTGATATCTATCTTTTCTAATAATAGATCAATATTCTCTATTCCTATTAAATTTGTTACACCAGATTTTTTTTTCTTTGCTATATGATTTGCAATCTTGCTTAAAGTTTTAGTTTTTGCAATACCAATACTTGTAGGTATTCCTGTCCATTGTAAAACAATACTTCTAATTTCTTTTGCAACATCTTCAACTTCATTATCTGGATAATTACTTAAATCTAAAAAGGCTTCATCAATAGAATATATTTCTAACTCAGGATTAAATCTTTTTAACGTTCTCATTACTCTTCTAGATAAATCTCCATACAAAGAATAATTTGAAGAAAAAACATAAACTTTGTTTCTAAGTATTATATCTTTAGCTTTGAAGTAGGGTTCTCCCATTTTTATACCAAGAGCTTTTGCTTCATTTGATCTTGCAATAATGCAGCCATCATTATTTGACAAAACGACTACAGGCTTATTTCTAATTTTAGGATTAAATAATCTTTCACAAGAAACATAAAAAGAATTGCAATCAACAAGTGCTATTTTTTTAGTACGTTGAATGGATGACATAAGTCACAACTCCCCAGATAAACACTTCAGTTTCATCTCCAATAATTATTTTATCTTCAATATTTTTTGAGCCTGATGTTAAAAATTGTCCATCCTTTGATTTAACAAAACTTTTAACAACCAACTCATCATGAACATTTGCAACTACTGTTGAAAAGTTTTTTGGTTTTAAACTTCTATCAATAACTAATAAGTCACCATCATATATACCAACGTCAGTCATAGATTTTCCTTGAACCCTAATAATGAAAGTTGCTGGAACATTTTTAATTAGATGAACGTTAAGATCTACATCTTCTTCAATGTAATCTGTTGCAGGAGAGGGAAAACCAGCACCTGCTTTATGTAGATAAAAGGGAATAGTTAGTTTCATGTTCTTATTTTGTTCTTATTTATAGACTAGTTATACAGTACACGCAAGAGGTTGTATTTTGAGTCTGTAACTGAATCAAAGGTGAATCAAAAGGTGAACATCCAAAGTATATTTTGTAGCCTTGTGGATAACTTCAACCAGAGATAGTTTAACTACAATGAAATGAAAAAAATTTTATCAATTTATATCTTAAGTTTAATCGCAGTTTCTAGTGTTATGGCAGCTGATGAAGTGAAATATACAACAGTTAGCAAAAGTAAACTTTATGAGATTAGAAAGTATCCTGATCGATTGGTTGTTGAAACTGAAACCTCTGATCAAAATAGTGGTTTTAAAAAATTATTTAAATACATCTCTGGAAACAATAAAGATAAAAAAGAAATAAAGATGACCACACCAGTTACACAAACAGAGAAAAATGGAAATATGACAATGCAATTTTATATACCTACTGAATTTAATGAGAACAATGTGCCAAACCCAAACAATTCAGAAGTTAAAGTTTTAAATGTTAAAGGTGGGTTTTACGCTGCTATAGTATATTCGGGCAGGGCATCAGATGGTAATTATAATAAACATAAAAATATGTTAGAAGATCAATTAAAGAAAGATAAAATATCAATAATAAGCAAACCAATTAGAGCAACTTATAACAACCCATTTACCTTACCAATGCTTAGGAGGAATGAGGTAATATTTAAAATTGAAACAAATACTTAAGGAGAAATAAATGAAAAAACTAACATGTCATTGTGGAGAGATAGAAGCTAAAATTAATTTAGATGGAGATATGCAAAAGGTGCTACAATGTAATTGCTCAATTTGTAAAAGAAGAAATGCAGTTATGTCAATGGTTAAGAATGAAGATTTTAAAATTATTAAGGGTAAGGATAAATTAAAACTTTATCAATTTCATACAAAAGTTGCGAAGCATTATTTCTGTTCTAATTGTGGAATTTATACACATCACAATCCAAGAGCCAACCCAGCAATGACAGGATTTAATTTAGGCTGCATTGATGAAATGAATATTTTTGATTTAAAAGATGTTTCTGTAAATGATGGTCAAAACCACCCTCTTGATAAAAAATAATTTTTTATGAATGAAGTTGGTGAATGTTTTGCTAAAGTAAAAAAAAATTGTTTTAAATTTATTGCATCTCAAGAAACAAAGAGAGATAAATTTAAAAATAAAGAAAAGATGATTAAATCTTTTTTAATTCCAGTAAGTCAGTGGATTTACAAAAAAACTAATAAGAAAAAAACTTTAATTATAGGCTTGGCTGGTGGACAAGGTTCAGGTAAAACTACCATCTCATCAATTTTGACTTTAATTCTACAAGAATATTTTAAGTTAAATGTTTTTAAAGTTTCAATTGATGATTTTTATAAGACAAGGAGAGATAGAAAATTACTATCTAAAAATAAACATCCTTTATTAATGACACGAGGGGTTCCGGGAACTCACGACATAGATTTAATGTTAAAATTCTTCAAAAAAGTTAAATCAAAAAACTTTAAATTCCTGGAAGTTCCAAAGTTTAATAAAGCAATAGATGATCGTAGTAAAAAAAACTCATGGTATAAACTTAAATCTAAACCGGATGTGGTAATTTTTGAAGGTTGGTGCGTTGGTGCTAAAGCTCAAACAAACAAACAGTTAAAAACCCCAATTAATTCACTTGAGAGGGTTTATGATCAGGGTATTAAGTGGAGATTTCACGTTAATATCCAATTGAAAACAAAATATAAGGTATTATTTAAACAGTTGGATGGATTGCTTTATTTAAAGGCAAAAAATTTTAATATATTAAGAAATTGGAGATTAAAACAAGAGAGAAAACTTTGGGTACAAACAAAAAATAAAAAGAATTTGAAGATTATGAGCAGTGGAGATGTAATAAATTTTATGCAAACCTATCAAAGAATTACTCAACAAATGTTTAAAGATGCTATAAAAAGCTCATCTATAATTATGAATTTAAATAGCAATCATCAAATTGAAAAGATAAAATTTAAAAATTAATGAAAAAAATAATTTTAATTTTTTTTTCAGTTTTATTCTTAAACCAACAAGTCTTAGCAGTAACTTTATTTGAAGCTCTTACAGAAGCCTATAAAAATAATACTGAGTTAAATGCTGAGAGAGAAAATATTGGTATTTCAAAGGAAGATTTAAAGATTTCAAAAAGTAATTACTTACCATCAGTCACAATTTCTGGAAGTGAAAGTCGAGAAGATACAAATAAATTGACTAACAGAGTGGGTGTGGAGCAGTCAGTTAATGATGTCGATCCTTCTACTCAATCTATAAAAATTGAACAAACATTAATAGACTTTGGTATAGGTGCAGATGTTAAAAAAAATAAAATTGGAATTAGCCTTGCTACTATAAAGTTATTAAAAAAAGAACAGGAGGTCTTATTAAAAGTGGTCGAAGCTTACTCTGGTTTGATGTTGGCTAATGAAAAATTAACGATTAATCAAAGCAACCTTAATTTATTAGAACGACAAGTTGAAACTAATAGAGCTAGACTTGAAAGAGGACAAATTACCTTATCTGATTTGGCTCAATCGGAGTCATCATTAGCTGGAGCGCAGGCAAATTTTATTCAATCTCAAAATGAAGTCATATCCAATAAGCTGAATTATAAAAATATTATTGGACCGATTGTAGATACAAATAGTTTGAATAAAAATTTTGATATTAATATTATGCTTCCAAATAGTTTGAATAACGCAATTGATATTGCAAAAAAATATAATCCTGAATTAATTATAGCAAAGTTAGAATATGAACAATCAGAAAAAGATGTAATTATTTCTAAGTCTGATTTAGCGCCTTCTGCAAAACTTTCTTATGAAAACTCTAGATCCAAAGACTTTAGCTCATTATATGATGAGCGTAATAAAAATATTTTAAAAGCAACTGTTACATGGCCAATATATGCAGGTGGAAAAAATATTGCCTCACTTAATAAAAGTAGAAACTTAAAAAATAGAAAAAAATTATTGTTAAATAGTGTTACAAAAACCAATAACAGTAATATAGCAATCTCATGGTCTACGCTTCAGTCTTCAAAAAGTTTATTGAATTCAGTTAAATCTCAAGTCAAGGCAGCTGAAATAGCGAATGAAGGGATAACAGTAGAATATGAGTCTGGACTTGGAAGATCTACCCTGGATGTTATTCAATCCAATTCTATTTTACTCAATTCTAGAATCGCTTTAGCAAATTCAGAAAGAAATTACCTGCTTGCTCAATTCAATGTATTAAAGTCCATTGGTCAGCTGAATAGCAGCCACTTAAAACTTAAGTAATAAAGCCAATTTTTCTTTAAAAAAATTAACTATTGATAAAAAGAACAAAATGTGTACATTTAACACACGATTCGATCACTAATTATTTAATAAAAAAGGCATAAAATGAATAAAAACAAATTAAAAGTAGTTAAAACTACAAAAGCACAGCAAGTAGAAGGCAGCGAAAAAAATAAAGCATTAGATGCTGCAATAGCACAAATTACAGACAATTTTGGAAAAGGCTCTGTAATGAAGCTTGGCGAAAGAAGAGCAATGGATATTGAATCGGTATCAACGGGTTCATTAAGTTTAGATGTTGCGCTTGGGATAGGTGGCTTACCTAAAGGGAGGGTAATTGAAATCTATGGTCCTGAATCATCTGGAAAAACAACCCTAGCCCTACAAGTTTTAGCTGAAGCTCAAAAAACAGGTGGAATATGTGCATTTATAGATGCGGAACATGCTTTAGACCCAGTCTATGCAAAAAAACTTGGTGTAGATACTGAGGAATTATTAATTTCACAACCAGATACAGGGGAACAAGCATTAGAAATCGCTGACACGTTAGTTAAATCAGGCTCCATTTCTGTAATTGTTGTTGATTCAGTTGCAGCATTAACCCCTAGAGCAGAAATTGAAG
The DNA here is from genome assembly GCA_905618805.1 of uncultured Candidatus Pelagibacter sp. Classification (GTDB taxonomy): domain Bacteria; phylum Pseudomonadota; class Alphaproteobacteria; order Pelagibacterales; family Pelagibacteraceae; genus Pelagibacter. The sequence continues at coordinate 8,815 of CAJQSZ010000002.1, read as the reverse complement.
GAGAAATGGGAGATCACCATGTAGGACTTCAATCAAGATTAATGAGTCAGGCTTTAAGAAAGTTAACAGGTTCAATCTCAAGCACAAATACTATGATGATTTTTATAAATCAAATTAGGATGAAGATTGGGGTTATGTTTGGAAGTCCAGAGACCACTTCAGGTGGAAATGCACTTAAGTTTTATTCATCAGTAAGAATGGACATCAGAAGAATTGGTGCCATCAAAGATGGTGATGAAATTATTGGTAACTCAACAAGGGTTAAAGTAGTTAAAAATAAAGTAGCACCTCCATTTAAAGTTGTAGAATTTGACCTTATGTATGGAAAGGGTATTAGTAAAGTAGGTGAATTAGTCGACCTTGGAGCAAAAGCTGAGATTGTTGAAAAATCTGGTGCTTGGTATGCATATAAAGGTGAAAAAATTGGCCAAGGTAGAGAAAATGCTAAGATTTATTTAGAGCAAAACCCTAAGATTGCTGCAGAGATAGAAATGGCAATAAGAGAAAAAGCTGGAGTAATAGCAAAAAAAATTGAGGGAAATCCACTTGATCCAGAAAAAGCTGCAAAAGATCAAATAGAAGACCCTATGGTGGAAACCAATGAAGAAGTTACACCACCCAAAAAAAATTAGTTAAAGTAAAGTCATCTTTAGTTATTAAAAGGCGCTTAATTTAAGCGCCTTTTTTCCCTTACACTTATCTAGACATCAAATAAAAAAGCTGTACTTTAAAAGTATGGCAGACAAAACATTAAACGAAATAAGAGAAACATTTTTAAATTATTTTGAAAAAAATAATCACAAGATAGTTGAGTCTAGTAATTTGGTACCAAATAACGACCCGACACTGATGTTTGCTAACTCTGGAATGGTACAATTCAAAAATGTATTTACTGGATTAGAGAAAAGAGACTATGTAAGAGCAACCACATCTCAAAAGTGTGTACGTGCAGGTGGAAAGCACAACGATCTTGAAAATGTTGGCTATACGCCAAGGCATCACACATTTTTTGAGATGCTTGGAAATTTTTCTTTTGGGGATTATTTCAAGGAAGAAGCAATTACATATGCATGGAATTTGATAACTAAAGAGTTTGGAATTGATAAAAACCGTCTCTACGTAACTGTATACCATAATGATGAACAAGCTTTTAACTATTGGAAGAAAATAGCTGGCTTTAGTGAAGATAGAATAATCAAGATAGCAACATCAGATAACTTTTGGTCTATGGGGGATACTGGACCATGTGGACCTTGTTCAGAAATTTTTTATGATCATGGAGAGCATTTAGATGGAGGTCTTCCTGGATCAAAAAATGAGGATGGCAACAGATTTATTGAAATATGGAACCTTGTATTTATGCAATATGAACAAATTTCAAAAGGTAAGAGAATTGATCTTCCAAAACCATCTGTTGATACTGGTATGGGTCTTGAAAGAGTAGCTGCATTATTACAAGGAACTCATGACAACTATGAAACAGATCATTTCAAAAAATTAATTCAATCTGCTTCAAATTCATTAAATGTAAAAGTAGACGAAACTAATAGCTCAAGTTTTAGAGTAATAGCAGATCACCTGCGTGCAAGCTCATTTTTATTAGCTGAAGGTGTTTTGCCCTCAAATGAAGGTAGGGGGTATGTACTTAGAAGAATTATGCGACGTGGCATGAGACACTCACATTTGTTAGGCTCGAAGAAACCAATTTTTTATGATGTCTTTAAAACATTATTGGAAGAGATGTCTAATAATTACCCAGAACTTGAAAGAGCACAATCTTTAATAAAAGAAACTTTAAAAACAGAAGAGGAAAAGTTTTTAGTTTTATTAGACAGGGGAATTAAAATTTTAGACGATGAAATATTTAAAGTTAAAAAAATTCTACCAGGAGATATTGCTTTTAAACTTTATGATACATATGGTTTTCCATTAGATTTGACAGAAGATATTTTAAAAAATAAATCATTAAAAGTTGATGCTAATAAGTTTGACCTATTGATGAAAGAAAGTAAGGAACTTGCAAAAAAAAACTGGAAAGGATCAGGAGATAGTTCTTTAGATAAAATTTGGTTTGGTATTAGAGATAAATTGGGAGCAACAGATTTTTTAGGATACACAACAGATAAAGCAGAAGGCATAATAACTTTAATTCTTAAAGACAATAAAGAAGTTGAAGATCTTCAGGAAAATGATGAAGGAATTATAATTACAAATCAGACGCCTTTCTATGGAGAATCTGGTGGCCAGGTAGCTGATACTGGAATAATTTCTACGGAAAGTTTTGAATTTGAAGTATCTGATGTACAAAAAAAACTAGGAGATTTATTTGCACACTATGGAAAAGTTAAAAAAGGTTCTATTAAGATTAATAGCAATATAGAACTAAAAATTGACATTGAAAAAAGAAACAATATTAGAGCCTATCATTCTGCTACCCACCTATTACACGAGTCATTAAGAAGAGTTTTGGGAGAGCATGTAACTCAGAAAGGATCGTTAGTTGAATCTGATAGATTAAGATTTGATTTTAGTCATATGAAGCCCATTTCAGAGGAAGAGATAAAAAAAGTTGAATATCATGTTAATTCAATAATTCAAAAAAAATCAGAAGTTAAAACAAGAATAATGACACCTAAGGAGGCTGTTGAGAATGGTGCCCTAGCTTTATTTGGTGAAAAATATGGTGATGAGGTCAGAGTTTTATCTATGGGAAATGAAAATGGAAAATTTTTTTCGACAGAATTATGTGGAGGGACACATGTTATAAACACTGCTGATATCGGGAAATTTAAGATAATAAGCCAATCATCTATTGCAGCTGGAGTAAGAAGAATTGAAGCATTAAGGGACATCCAATTAGATAACTTTTTAAATGATAAAGAAAATTTATCAAATTTGTCAAATCAAAAGAATGAAGCAAATGTAAAAGAACTAACGTTAAAAATTATTGAATTAGGTGGGAAGCCTAATCTCAAAAATAACAACCAAGTATTTTTAATAAAAGAGCTTAATAAACAATTTGATCAACTTTCAGTTGGCTCAATTTTAAAAGACAAGACAAAAAATAAAATTAATGATCAAGTTATTAATGGGATTAAGGTTAGGTTTCAAAATATCATAGATTTACCATTTAAAGATTTACGCAAGTTAATTGATGAAGGAAAAAAAGAAATTGGTGAAGGATTAGTAATAATTTATGCAATCAACGATAATAAAGTTGGATTAGCTGTGGGTGTTACCAAAACATTAGAAAGTAAATTTGATGCTGTAAAAATTGTTAGAGCTGGCTCTGAGATTATTGGTGGAAAAGGTGGGGGCGGCAGAGTTGACTTTGCACAAGCAGGAGGAACACTACCAGATAAAATCCAAGAATCATTTGAAAATATTAAAAAATTAATTAATTAAGCTTTTGCTTAAGCTGACCATCTAATTCATCTAAAAAACCATTAGTAGTTAAATACTTACTTGAAGGTCCAATTAAAATTGCTAAATCTTTGGTCATTGATCCATTTTCAACACAATCTATACAAACATTTTCTAAAGTTTTTGAAAAATTAATTAGTTCTTCATTTCCGTCTAGTTTTCCTCTGTGTGCAAGACCTCTGGTCCAAGCAAATATTGAAGCAATTGGATTTGTAGAAGTTTCTTTACCCTGTTGATGCATTCTATAATGTCTCGTGACTGTACCATGTGCCGCCTCAGCTTCCATTACTTTTCCATCTGGAGTTAGTAGAACGCTAGTCATTAACCCTAAAGAACCATAACCTTGTGCCATAGTATCAGATTGAACATCACCATCATAATTTTTACAAGCCCAGATATATTTACCACTCCATTTCATAGCACATGCTACCATGTCATCAATTAGTCTATGTTCGTATGTAATTTTTAATTTTTCAAATTTTATTTTAAATTCTTTATCAAAAATACTTTGAAAAATATCTTTAAACCGACCATCATAAACTTTTAGAATTGTATTTTTTGTTGAAAGATAAACTGGCCATCTTTTAATTAAACCATAACCAAAACATGATCTTGCAAAGTCTTCTATTGATTTATCTAAATTATACATTGATAAAGCTATACCAGGCCCAGGAAAATTAAAAACTTCATATTTTATTTCTTGGCTACCATCTTCGGCTGTCCATTTAACTTCCATTTTACCTTTTCCAGGAACTTTAAAATCTGTTGCTCTGTACTGATCTCCAAATGCATGTCTTCCAATAATTACAGGATCGGTCCATGAAGGAACTAACTTAGGTATATTTTTACAAACTATTGGCTCTCTAAATACCGTTCCTCCTATAATATTTCTTATAGTTCCGTTAGGAGATCTCCACATTTTTTTTAAGTCAAACTCTTCAACCCTTGCTTCATCTGGGGTAATTGTTGCACATTTAATACCAACACCAATCTTTTTAATAGCAGCAGCCGAGTCTATTGTTATTTGGTCATTAGTATTATCTCTACTTTTCATACCTAAGTCGAAATATTCTATACCCAAATCTAAGTATGGAAGAATAAGCTTACCTTTGATAAACTCCCATATTATTCTTGTCATTTCATCGCCATCAAGTTCAGCAACTGGGTTTTTAACCTTAATTTTAGCCATATTTGATTAATATATATTAGTAATTGTAATTTAGTGCTTTATATACATATTAATAAAAAATTATCAAACAGAAGCTTATGATAGAGAAGATTTTTCCAAAAATTCATTCAGAAGGTTATAAATTTTTAGCTATAGCAATTTTTATAACTATTTTTTTATATTTTTTAAGTACTTTTCTTGGACTAGTAGGGCTAGTTTTGTCTATTTGGGTTTACTATTTTTTTAGAGATCCAGAACGAATTTCAATAAATGATGATAATTATTTAACAAGCCCAGCTGATGGGGAAGTTTTAATGGTGCATGAAGTAGACGGCCCAAAAGAATTAGGATTAGAAAGTAAGAAATTTACAAAAATTAGTATTTTTATGAATGTTTTTGATTGTCATGTTAATAGAACTCCCTGTGAGGGTAAAATTTCAGAAATACTTTATAAACCTGGAAAATTCTTAAATGCATCACTAGATAAAGCGAGTGAAGATAATGAAAGAAATTATTACAAGATAACAAATAATCAAAGTGAAGACGTTATTGTTGTTCAGATAGCAGGTTTAATCGCTAGAAGAATCGTATGTGAATCCAGCAAAGATCAAAAACTTCAGCAAGGTGAGAGGATTGGGATGATTAGATTTGGAAGTAGAGCAGATGTTTATTTTGAAAATTACAAAACATTAGTAAAAGTAGGACAAAAGACAATTGCTGGTGAAACACTATTAGCAAAAAGATAGTTTATGGAACAGCCTAAAAACAATTTTAAAATAGTTTCTGATAAAAAAGCAAGAATGATCCTTCCTAACGCAATCACATTGATTGGAGTTTGTATTGGTTTAACCTCAATTAAATTTGCTTTAGATGGTAAATTTGCACTTGCTGTAGTTGCAATATTATTTGCAGGTTTGATGGATGCGTTAGACGGTAGAATAGCAAGATTAATTAAAGGAACATCAAAGATAGGAAAAGAACTCGACTCTTTAGGAGATGTAATTAGCTTTGGTGTAGCACCTGCGTTTATAATGTATTTTTGGAATTTACAATACCTAGATAAATTGGGTTGGTTTGTTTGTTTAATGTATGTAGTTTGTGTAGCCTTACGACTCGCAAGATTTAATGTTAATTCTGACGAAGAACCATCTTGGAGAGATATTTTTTTTGAAGGTGTGCCAGCACCAGCAGGAGGGATTTTAGTTTTAATGCCTTTAGTATTAAGCTTTAGTGGATTAGGAGAAATTTTTTTTGAAATTAATTACGATTTATTAGTACCAGCATTTTTTATTATAGTTTCAATACTATTGATAAGTACAATTCCTACGTATTCATTTAAAAAGATAGTTATACCAAGAGCCATGACAAAATTTTTATTATTTGGAATAGTCTTATTTTTTGGGGCATTATTAGTCTACACATTTAAGATATTAATAATTAGTATATTCTTATATTTAAGCTTAATTCCAATAAGTTTTTTTCACTGTAAAAAAATAAAAAAAGAAAAAAATATTATTAATGATACAGATGAGATTGATGATTTAGAAGACATCTTATAAATGAAGAAAAATGTAATTGTTTCATTAGCCGACTCAAATTATTTTGAACTATTAAATGAATTGGTGGATTCTATTAAAAGTTTTGAAAAAAGCAAAGATATAGCAATCTGTATTTTAGATGCTGGATTAACAAGCGAACAAAAAATAATATTATCAAAAAAAGTAGATGAAATTAAATCAGCTGAGTGGGATATAGAGGTTCCAGCATTTAAGGTTAAAGGGAAAGAATGGTTAAAAAGTCAAGTATCAAGAGCTTTTTTGCCAAAGTATTTTCCAAATTATGAAAAATATTTATGGATAGATTGTGATGCCTGGGTCAATGATTGGGATTCTGTTGAATTGTACTTTAAAGCTTGTGAGGATGGAAAATTAGGAATTACTCAAACATTAGGACCTGGTTATAAGATAATGTCCAAGGTTAAATGGTTGTTTGGAAGACTGGCAATAATCAAATCACAAAACTTTAAGCATGCGGTTAAATCTAAAATAGGGCTATCTAAAGCAAGAAAATTAGCTTTTGCTCCACACATAAACATAGGTGTTTTTTCGTTAGAAAAAAATTCACCCGGCTGGGTATCGTGGCAAAAAAATCTTTATCAAACATTAAAGTCAGGAAATGTTTTTGGCTCAGAAGGCCTAGCTATCAATATGTCTGTGTATATAGATGATCTAGAAACTGAGTTTTTACCGTTAAATTGTAATTGGATTGCTAGTAATTTATTGCCTAAGTTTAATGAGGTAGAAAATACATTTGTAGAGCCCTACTTACCAAACTATAAAATAGGTATCATGCATTTAGCAGCAGGAATTTGGGATGGTAATAACGATATGAGATTAGATAAAACTGTTAAGATTAAAATTCAATCTATCCAAAAAAATTCATTATCTAAAAGTTTAAGATTTGGCATATAGTTGAAAAAAAATAGAATTTCAAAAAATTGGCTTAATAAACAAAAACGAGATATCTATGTCAGACAATCTCAAGTAGATGGTTATAGAGCAAGGTCAGCTTATAAATTAATAGAAATAGATGAAAAATTTAAGATATTAAAAAATGGAATATCTATAATTGATTTAGGGGCATCACCGGGTAGTTGGTCTCAGTATATTGCAAGAGTAGTAAAAAGTGGAAGGATAGTTTCAATTGATTTAAAGGGTATGGAGAAAATTGAAAATACAATTCAAATCAAAGGTGATTTTACTGAGTTAGATTCACAGATACAGATTAAAGAACTTTTTAAATCAAAAGTTGATGTTGTCGTGTCAGACATGGCCGTAAACACAACTGGTATAAAAGACATTGATGCGATTTATACAGGTGAACTAGCAATGGAAGCTATGAATTTCTCAAAGGAAATTTTGATCAAAGAAGGACGTTTTGTGTCTAAAATTTTTTTAGGTTCATCATTTAATGAAATAGTTGCCTTAGGAAAAAAAATATTTAAAGAAGTGAAGGTATTTAAACCCAAAGCTAGCAGAAAAGAATCTAAGGAAAGCTTTATTATTTGTAAAATATTAAGATAGAGCCTTTAATTTTAAAAAGAATCATATATAAATGATTATGGATCCTATAAAAGAAGCACTCACTTTTGACGACGTAACAATGGCACCAAAATACTCAGAAGTTTTACCTTCTGAAGTAGACACAAGTACCTTATTATCAAAAAGCCTAATACTTAAAATTCCCCTGTTATCTTCAGCTATGGATACTGTTACTGAAAGTAAAATGGCTATAGCTATAGCTAAAGTAGGTGGAATAGGGGTTATTCACAGAAACCTAGATATTAAAAAACAAATCCAAGAAATTAGAAAAGTAAAAAAACAAAAGCTATTAGTTGGTGCGGCTGTAGGAGCAGGTCCTTTAGAACTAAAAAGAGCAGAAGCAATTCTTAAAGAAGGTATAGATTTAATTGTTGTAGATACAGCACATGGGCATAGTAAAAAAGTTGCAGAAATAATTAAAGCAATAAAAAAAATGAAAACAAAAAAAACTACTTTATGTGCTGGAAATATTGCTACAGCAGAGGCAGCTAAATTTTTAATAAAACTTGGTGTTGATATTGTTAAAGTTGGAATAGGTCCAGGATCCATTTGTACAACTAGATTGGTAGCTGGCATTGGTGTTCCACAATTAAGTGCAATTATTGAAGTAAAAAAAGGTGTTAGAAATAAAAAAACAAAAATAATTTCTGATGGTGGAATTAAATATTCAGGGGATATTGCTAAGGCATTATCTGCAGGTGCTGACGCGGTAATGATAGGATCTTTATTTGCTGGAAGTTTAGAAACACCTGGAAAATTAATTAAAAAAAACGGTAAGTTATACAAAAGCTTTAGAGGAATGGGCTCTGTAGGAGCTATGAATAAAGGATCAGCAGACAGATATTTTCAAAAGAAACAAAAAGATGCCTCCAAATATGTTCCAGAGGGTGTAGAGGGATTTGTAAAATACAAAGGAGATGTAAAAAGCATAATTTATAAATTAATTGGTGGTCTTAAATCTTCCATGGGCTATCTTGGTGCAAAAAAGATAACTTTTTTAAAAAATAGACCTAATTTTGTAAAAATAACCAAAGCTGGTTTTTATGAAAGCATGGTTCATAGTGTCGATGAAGTTAAAAATGAAAGTAAATACTAATGATTAAAAAATATGATGTAATAATAA
>CAJQSZ010000001.1 GCA_905618805.1 uncultured Candidatus Pelagibacter sp. | reverse complement strand
CCTTCATTTTTCAAAATTTCATCGTGATAAAACTGAACATATTGATTATAAATAGAGCAATATTCTTGCCAGCTTTTTTCTCGTTCTTCATCCTGTTTTGAAAATGTATACGGTCTCATTCCCGCAAGGTTTGATAAATATTTTACAGCCTCTCCAAATTTTAAATTTTGTGTTTTCATAACAAAATCAAAAATATTCCCGTGCTCTGATGTTGCAAAACAGTGGTAAAATTCTTTTTCATCATTGACTGTAAAAGATGGTGTTTTCTCTGTTTTAAATGGAGATAACCCCACAAATTCTTTGCCTCTTTTTTTTAAAATAACAGATTTTGAAACTACAGTTGAAACCTTTAAACGAGTTTTAACTTCGTCTAAATATTCTTTAGGATATTTCATTATTTATTTAATAGCTCTTTAAGTAGAGGGCTAGCTTTCGAAAAATCTAAGTTATCGGGGTGTAATTTTTTTAGTTCACCCATCACTTTACCCATATCTTTAATAGACACCGCACCTAACTTGCTTATTGTATCAATGCATATTTTTTTAGTATCTTCGTCATTTAGTTGCTGTGGTAAAAAACTTGATAAAAGGTCAAATTCATTCTGCTCAACTTCTAACAGATCTTTCCTGTCATTCTTTGTATAAATTTCAATTGATTCGACTCTTTGTTTAATCATTTTTTTTAAAAGTTTTTTAACATCTTCATCATCTGTTTCTTTTTTGTTAACTCCAGATCGGTTGAGAATATCTAGGTCTTTAATTGAGGATAGAATTAACCTATAGGTTGAGATTTCTGTCTTATTTTTGGATTTTAAAGAATTTTTATAGTTTGTTTCTATTGTTTCTTTCAATGTCATAATAATCTTTAATGTACTTCAAAGATAAAATTCTTCAAAAGAAAAATTATTTTTTTACAATTTTATAATACATCTCTGTTGCGATAATTAAGGTTTTATTGTATTAACCTTTAACTCATGAGTTGTAATTGATTAAAAAAGCAAAAAAAATTCGCTCACACATAATCTCACAGATTCACACAGGTATTTTAGTTCTTGAAGATAAAAATATATTTAAGGGTGTTGGTATTGGGTATCAAGGAACAGCCACTGGTGAAGTATGCTTCAATACTTCACTAACGGGATATCAAGAAATTATTTCAGACCCCTCTTATGCTGGTCAAATAATTAACTTTACTTTTCCTCACATTGGCAACGTTGGAACTAACAAGGAAGATTTAGAGTCAGATAAGATCTGGACAAAAGGAGTAATTTTTAATTCTGAAATAACAAGTCCCTCAAATTATCGATCATTGATTAATCTAGATTTATGGTTAAAAAAAAATAAAATAGTTGGGATCACAGGTCTGGATACTAGGAGTTTGACTAACTTAATAAGGGATAAAGGTGCGCCCAAAGGAACTATTTCTTTTTCTGAAAAAAGTACTTTTAATATCAATAAATTAGTCAACGTTACCACTAAATGGAATGGATTAAAAAATCTAGATTTAGCAGAACAGGTTACAACAAAAAAAAGTTACATATGGTCTGGTTTTAAAACTTGGAAAAAAAAAACTGGTTATTTAAAAAATAAAAAGAATTCTTTGCACGTGGTAGCAATTGATTATGGAATTAAAAAAAATATCTTAAGATATTTTTCTGACCTTAGCTGTAAAGTAACTGTAGTCTCGTGTAAAACTAAGGCAAAAGATATACTAAAATTAAAACCAAATGGTATTTTTCTATCTAATGGTCCAGGTGACCCTGCTGCAACTGGAAAATATGCAATTGAAATTGTTAAAGAATTAATTAAAAATAACTTACCAATTTTTGGTATTTGTCTTGGTCATCAAATACTTGCTTTAACTCTTGGTGCCAAAACAAAAAAAATGAAATTGGGTCATAGAGGAGCTAATCATCCAGTTAAAAATTTGATTAAAGATAATGTAGAAATCACTAGTCAAAACCATGGTTTTGAAATTGTAAGAGAAACTTTACCAAAGAATATTGAGGTAACTCATAAATCTTTGTTCGATGATTGTATTGAGGGAATTAGATTAAAAAACAAACCTATTTTTTCAGTACAGTACCATCCTGAGTCAAATCCTGGGCCACAAGACAGTATTTATTTATTTGAAGAATTTATTAACAATATGAAAAAAAATGCCAAAAAGAAAAGATCTTAAAATTATATTAGTCGTTGGTGCCGGACCAATAATTATTGGTCAAGCATGTGAGTTTGACTATTCTGGGACACAGGCTTGTAAGGCTCTTAAAGATGAGGGTTATAAAGTTATTTTAATTAACTCTAATCCAGCAACTATTATGACAGACCCTGGTGTTGCAGATAAAACTTATATTGAACCCATAACCTTAGAAGTTTTAGAAAAAATTATAAAAAAAGAAAAACCTGATGCAATTTTACCAACAATGGGTGGTCAAACTGCTTTGAATTTAGCAATGGAAGCTGAAAAAAAAGGAATTTTAAAAAAATATAAAATTGAGTTGATTGGAGCAAACTCTAAAGCAATCTCAAATGCTGAAGATAGAAAGAAATTTAGAAAAAATATGCTCGATATTGGTTTGGACTTACCAAAATCTGAAGTTGTAAATCATATTAATGATGCTGTAAAAGCTCTTAGACAAATTGGATTGCCTGCAATAATTAGACCAGCATTTACTTTGGGAGGGTTAGGTGGTGGTATTGCTAAAACTGAAAAAGATTACCTAAAGATTGTTAAAAACGGTTTACATGAATCTCCTGTTAGTCAAATCCTAATAGAAGAATGTCTTGAAGGCTGGAAAGAATTTGAAATGGAAGTTGTTAGAGACAAAAAAGATAACTGTATCATTATCTGCTCTATTGAAAACATTGACCCAATGGGAATTCATACTGGTGACTCGATTACAGTAGCCCCCGCTCTAACACTTACTGATAAAGAGTATCAAATAATGAGAAATGCATCAATTGCTTGTCTTAGAAAAATTGGAGTAGAAACAGGAGGGTCTAATGTTCAATTTGCAATCAATCCCAAGGATGGAAGAATGGTTATCATTGAAATGAATCCTAGAGTTTCTAGGTCATCAGCCCTTGCGTCTAAAGCCACTGGCTTTCCAATTGCAAAAGTTGCAGCTAAATTAGCAGTTGGTTACACCTTAGATGAATTAAAAAATGAAATTACCAAAACGACACCAGCATCTTTTGAACCAAGCATTGATTATGTTGTAACAAAAATTCCAAGATTTACTTTTGAAAAATTTTCTACATCCGAGGCAATTCTAGGAACTTCAATGAAGTCTGTTGGTGAGGCTATGGCAATTGGTAGAAACTTTAAAGAATCTTTGCAAAAAGCCTTAGTTTCTCTTGAAATTGGCTTTTCAGGGTTAGATAGAATTTTTTCACTTAATAAAAAAGAAATAGAAAAGGAATTAAGAAAAAATATCCCTAACAGACTTTTATTAGCTGCAGAGGCTTTTAGAAAAAAAATAAATATTAAAAGAATTCATCAACTTTGTAAAATAGATCCTTGGTTTTTAGAGCAGATAAAAGAAATTGTTGATGAAGAAAACCAAATACAAAAAAAAGGTCTCCCTAAAGATTATAATGAATTTAATAGAATTAAATCAATAGGCTTTTCTGATAAAAAACTATCTGAAATTACTAAAATTTCTGAAGATATTGTTAGAAAAAAAAGAACTGCTTTAAAAGTAATACCTGTGTTTAAAAAAGTGGACACCTGTGCTGCTGAATTCAAATCTTTCACTCCTTATATGTACTCTACTTATCAAAGAAATTATGCTTTGAATTCAGAATGTGAAGCAAAACCATCTTCAAGAAAAAAAATTATAATTTTAGGTGGTGGACCTAACCGTATTGGTCAAGGTATTGAATTTGATTATTGTTGTTGCCAAGCAAGTTATGCTCTTAAAGATAGTGGCTTTGAAACTATAATGATTAACTGTAATCCAGAAACAGTTTCAACTGATTATGATACAAGTGACAGGCTTTATTTTGAGCCTCTTAAAGAAGAGTATGTTTATAATATCATTAAAAAAGAACAGCAAAAAGGAAACCTTGTAGGAATCATTGCTCAGTTTGGTGGTCAAACACCAATAAGACTTGCAAAATTTTTACATGATAACAAACTTCCTATCCTGGGCACTCAGTACACATCTATAGATTTAGCAGAGGATAGAGATAGGTTTAGAAAGTTACTTAATAGATTAGAATTAAAACAGGCTGAGAGTGGTATTGCCAAAAATTACAGACAGGCTATTAAAATTGCAGAAAAAATTGGACTACCTTTAATGGTTAGACCTTCCTATGTCCTCGGTGGAAGAGCAATGGAAATTGTTCATGAGAAAAGTCAATTAAAAAACTTTGTAGAAGAAGCATTTAAAGCTGCGGAAGAGAACCCAATATTAATTGATAAATTTATTAGCCATGCGATGGAAGTAGATGTTGATGCTGTATCTGATGGAAAAGACGTATTTGTTGCTGGAATAATGCAGCACATTGAAGAAGCAGGTATCCATTCAGGAGACTCAGCTTGTTGTTTGCCTCCAATATCAATTAAAAAAAAATTAATCTCAGAAATAGAAATCCAAACAAAAAAATTAGCCTTAGCTTTAAATATAAAAGGTTTTATGAATGTTCAATTTGCTATTAAAAATGATCAAATTTATGTAATAGAAGTAAATCCTAGAGCAAGTAGAACGGTACCTTTTGTATCTAAAGCCAAAGGATTACCGCTTGCAAAAATTGCTTCTAGAGTAATGACAGGTGAGAAATTATCTAAATTTAATTTAAAAAATAAAAATAAAAATTTATTTGCAGTTAAAGAAGCTGTGTTTCCTTTTAATAAATTTCCAAATAGTGATTTATTATTAGGGCCTGAGATGAAATCAACAGGTGAGGTTATGGGTTTTGATAAAGACTTTGGTATGGCATATGCAAAAAGTCAGATTGCTGCTTCAAACTCTTTACCTACTAAAGGCTTAGCATTTATTTCTCTTAAAGATGGTCATAAAGATGAAGGTGTAGATTTAGCAAAACAGTTATTAAAATTAAACTTTACTTTATGCGCTACTGGTGGAACAGCTGAATACATTCGTAAACATGGAATAAAATGTAAAACAATAAACAAGGTTAGTGGAGGGTCACCTCATATTGTTGATGTATTAAATTCTAATAAAATTGCTTTAGTTATAAATACGGGTGGTGGAAATAGCGAGCACCGCCTTCATGATGCGATGGCTTTAAGAAGAGCAACTCTAGGTAATAAAGTTCCTTATTGTACAAACATGTCTACTGCACAAGCATGTTTAATGGGGATTAGATCTTTAAAAACAAAAGAGATTACAGTAACAGCGCTTCAAGACATTTAATTAGAAGAGAGGCCTGTGTTTGCAATACTAAAAATCATATCTTCATAATTCATATCAAGATTTAATACACACGATCTATAAAAATAACCTTTTCGAAGGCCTGGCATCAAATTTGCCTCTATAAAATGAGGAACACCTAAATGGTCCATCTTAATATCAATTCTACCTAAAGATTTTCCACCTAAAGCTTTAAAAGAATCTATTGCTAGTTTTGTAAGCTTGTCAAAAACTATAATATCAGAAACAAGAATTACACTCTCTTCATCATTTTTTTTAATATCAAAATCTAGAATACAATGACCATTTATATTCTCTTTTACAATAATTTCTATTGGCATGGCTCTTAGGGTTCCATCAATACTGTCTTCAAAAATACCTACGCTATATTCTTTTCCTGCTAAATATGTTTCAACTAAAGAGGGTGAGTTTTGCTTTATCTTAATATCTAATATTTTTGCAGTAAAACTTTCAAAATTAAATACAATTGAATTTTTATCTACACCCCTACTATCTCCACCAGTTACTGGTTTTATAAATAGAGGAAACTTTATTGGAATTGAGGACTCTTTTAAATATTCACCTGGATTAGTAATAAAAAAATCTGCAGTTCTAATATTATTTTTTTGTATAATCTTTTTTGCTCTATTTTTATCACTCTCGTTATCTAGAGCTGCTTTACTTGATGCTATATATGGGATTTCGAACATTTCTAAATAATCATTCAGCCATATATTTCTATTATTAAAAAAAAAGTACTTAACACCAGAGAATACTAAATCAGGCTTTCTTTTAACTAGCTGCTCTAGATCTTCTTCAGAATTAATTTCAGTAATTGAAACATTTTTATATCGTTTGGATAAAATTCTTAGAACATTTTTTTCTTCCAAGATAATTCCAACATTGTCTTGATGAGAATTCACTTCACCTAAGTTAGGAACAACAACTATTTCTATTATCTTATTAATTTTTATTGGAATAATATTATTTCTTTTTAATGGTAAAATATTACTTATTATTGGAATTTCTTGTTTAGCTATGTCTTTTATAATCATAATGAATCCAATTCATTACTCACACTCAATTGCATGAATGATGAATTCTTTTAATAAAGTTGTTTTCTAAAAAATTATTGCCTAAGTAATGATGTATAAAATTATACGGCAGTATCTAAAAAAGTACTTATAGCCTTTATAATTAACGATAGATACAAGACTCTATAAGCTTAATACTACTTGACTTTCCAATCTGTAGAAAAAGAGACATAATTGACTTGTAAACAGCGTCTTTCTTTGACGATCTCTTTCTTTTCCATACCATGCCAAGTATTCGGGCCACTGGTAAAGAAATAACCATAGTTATTTTTATACGGAACGGTTTTAACTTTTTCGAGCTTTTCATTATACAAATCTGTGCCTAGAGACTCAGATTCATTGGATTTATTAACAAACAGCAAACATGAGACTAATTTTTCTTTAATATCACAATGTGGCTTAAGCCAAAAACCTTTACGATCACAGATTACCTCTACTCTTACATAAGAGTTGGATAGATCCTTGCCTATAAGGTTTGAAATCTTTGAATATGTTTCTTTAGACTGAAGTTCATTAATTAGTTTTGTTAATGATGGAAATTTTTCAGTATTTTCTTTTGTTATAAAACATCTAAATTTGATTGCTTTACCTCCACTTGTAATTCCTTCTCTAAATTCTGGTGTTCCACCATCAATAGCTCTAGTTCCATCGTATTCTAAATCAAGTTGATTTAAATCTGGTATATCAGCTCTTATGATTTCATTAATTGCTTCTTTTGACAAAGGTTCATTTAACTCCCAGTGCTTAAAAGGATCGTTGTGTTCCTTGGAATTTTTTAAAATTGAGTTAAGAAAAGTCATGTTTTTTAATTTTTTCTTTTATTTGGTTCGCTATTTTATTGGTTTCATTTAATTTTATATAAGTCCAGCTTTCAACTGAATCATTTAACTCTTTTATTATATTTAAAGACTCAAATAAATTAAAAAAACTTTTAAATCTATGGTTATTTTTAGTTGCTGGCATTTGAGCTACATAAATTGGTTTTCCAGTAATTGCAGCTTCTGAAATCATTGAGATAGAATCACAGGTAACAATAATATATTCTGATATTTTTAATGAAGAAAGATAAGCTTTTTTATCAACATTAGGGATTACAATCTGATCTTTATCAAAATAATTTTGAGCTTTTTCAATTATATGCTGAGGAGTTCTCATTGAGGGAATAATGATCAATTGATAATTATTTCTTAAAAAATTTCGTTCAATCTTTGAAAAAATACCATCTATAACATGATTGTTGTAATCATAATATCTAGTTGGTCCTCCCAGCACTAAAGTAACAATTTTCTTTTGAGTATTAATTTTAGATTTTAGGTAATTTGCATTCTCATCTAGCTCATTATTGGTTAGATAATGAACTGCCCCTTTACTTGTTAATACATTTTTTCCAATTAGACCATCGTGCTCAGGTGCAACTATAAAATCAAAATTATCTAATGACACTTTAGGTTCTTGAATGTGAATATTTATGATTTTATTCTTAAATTTTTTCTTTAAATAAATTGATGGAATTACACTTTTTCTTCCACAAGAAATAACAACATCAAACTGACTATTAATCTTATTTTTAAAAACAAAACCTTTAACCGGCGTTACTTTAGGTGGAAATAGTTTCCAAAAATTATTAAGTTCAATCTTCTCGTGTATAAAATCTAAATCTAAAGCCTTAGCCAAACCCTCTACTTGACTGATCATGCCATGCATTCCCTCGGTCAATAATAACCCTTTTAATTTTGTCATTTATCCCTATATAACTTTTGTATGAGTCAAAATCCAACAAAACACACAAAAGTGTTAATAATAGGTTCGGGTCCTGCTGGTTACACTGCAGCAGTTTATGCTGCCCGAGCAATGCTGGACCCAATTTTAGTTTATGGAATTCAACCTGGTGGACAATTAACTACCACAACAGATGTAGAAAATTATCCAGGATTTTCAGATGTAATTCAAGGTCCGTGGTTAATGGATCAAATGAGGGATCAAGCAAAAGCAGTTGGAACAGATTTAATAGAAGATCACATTTCTTCAGTAAATTTAAAATCAACACCATTTGAAGCAATTGGAGATAGTGGACAAAAATATACTGCTGATAGTATAATTATTTCAACAGGTGCTCAGGCAAGGTGGTTAAACTTAGAATCAGAACAGGCTTATAGAGGTTTTGGTGTTTCAGCGTGCGCAACATGTGATGGTTTTTTCTTTAAAGAAAAAGTAGTGGCTGTTGTAGGTGGTGGAAATGCTGCTGTTGAAGAAGCAATGTTTCTTACAAAATTCGCATCAAAAGTAAAATTAATTCACAGGCGAGATACCTTAAGAGCAGAAAAATTACTTCAAAAAAAATTAATGGCAAATAAGAAAATTGAAATAATTTGGGATAGTGCTGTTGAGGAGGTTATTGGTGATAGTGAACCTAAAAATGTTACAGCAATTAAAGTTAAGAATTTAAAAACAAATAAAATAGATGAAATTAAAGTTCATGGTTTATTTATTGCTATTGGTCATGACCCCGCTACTGCTCTTTTTAAAGAACAATTAGATATGGATAAAGAAGGTTATTTACTAACTAAACCAGATTCTACTGAAACTAATATCCCTGGAGTTTATGCTGCAGGTGACGTTAAAGATAAAACATTCAGACAAGCGGTGACTGCTGCTGGCATGGGATGTATGGCAGCACTTGAAGCTGAAAAGCATTTATCACACTAATCAAAGTGAAGAATAATTTACATGTTTTTTTAGGTGCAACTGTAGCCGATGCTGCAGCTAGACCTTTACACTGGGTTTATAATCAAAAGAAACTACTAACTTATATTAAAGGAAAAAAAGATTTTTCATTCTTAAAAAATAATAAAAGTCCCTTTTACAAAATTAAAACTGGAAAAGTTTCAGGCTATAATGATATTGGTCAAGTCATGTTCAAAACAATAGTTGAGGGGCATGAAAATATAGAAGAAAGATTCAAAAAAAATATTACTAAAAACTTTGGTCCAGGAAGTGTGTATTGGAAGAACCTTAACCTAAGAGCCAAATATAGAAAAGTTAAAGATTGGCGAGGTATAATTAAAGGACCTTGGATACATCAAAATATCATTGAAACAGTTAAAAATATTAAAGCCAAAAAGAAATTAACAGGTGGCACTAAAGTAAACGAGTCTGATGGTTACTGTGCTGCTCTACCCTATTTTTTATATGGATACAATTTTAATAGCTTAAAAAAGATTATCTCGACAGTTACTGTTTCAAAAATAAGCCTTAAGTATGCTTTAGCTAAGTTTCATCTAATAGATTTAGCTCTAAAAGGTGCCAAAGATCCAATAAATGAATTCTTAAAAAAATTTAACAAAAACACGTATTTTAAAAGTATTGTTGAGGACATTAAAAAAGTAAAAAGATTACAATCAAAACCTCACCCGATAGTGGTTAAAAAATTAGGAATGGCGTGTAGTTATCCTGGGACTTTTAACAGTTCAATCCATTCAATTATTAATTCAACAAATTATAAAGGTGCTATTTTAAGAACTATCAAAGCTGGTGGCTGTAATTGCTCAAGAGTTAATTTTATTGGAGCTTATTTTGCAGCTTTAAAAGGTGTTAATTCAATTCCCAAATTATGGATAAAAAAAACTGATCCAGCTAAAAAAATTTTAAATCAAAAATAATACTGCTGTTTTCATTATAACCAGAACTACTTTAAGGATCCTTCCAGTATATATTTCAATATACGAAAAGCTTGTTTTTGATCTGATGCAACAGCAGCAGCAGAGCCATCCACTTCTTTAAGTGCATGTTGATGATCATCGTTATGAATAACAATCATAGATTTATTAAGCGCTGTAGCATAACCCGCATCAAATGCTGCATTCCATTGTTTATATTTTTCACCAAACTTAACGATAATTACATCACAATTTTGAATAGATTTCTTGGTTCGAATAGAATTAATGTTAGCACCTTTTCTATCTTTCCAAAAATTTTTTTCTTCGGTTCCTAAGATTTCTACACCACAATTATCAGAGGCTTCATGATCGGTGACAGGAGAAGTAAATTTAACATCTAATTTCTCTTTTCCACAAAGTTGAATAATTTCTTCTCGCCAATTACTATGAATTTCACCTGCTAAATATACGTTTAACATTTATATCTCCTTATTACTTTTTTAGTTAAAATATCAGTTCTTAATTCACTATAGAGTCTAATTTGCTCATAACAAATGATTGTTAATCAGCTATATCTATATTGTGAAAAAGGGTAAATATTTTAAGACATTTAAATTGTTATTTCCTTACTTGTGGCCAGAAAATAGAAGGGACTTAAAGACAAGGGTTAGTTTTGCAGTTGTTGCCTTGGTCCTTGCAAAAATAGCAAGTGTTAGCACTCCTTTAGTATTGGGAGGAGCTGTAAACTCATTAACAGAATTAAGTTCAGGTATTAATTTATTCATGTTGGTGCCAATTGCTTTAATAGTTGGCTATGGTGTTACAACAATAGTTGCTTTTACTTTTGTTCAAGTTAGGGATGCTTTATTTTCAAAAGTTTCTCAACACTCTATTAGGCAAATATCCTTGAATATGTTTAAACATTTACATGCTCTTTCATTGCAGTTCCATTTGGATAGACAAACGGGAGCACTAGCTAAATATATAGATAGAGGAACTAAGGGAATAGATTTTCTTTTAAGATACGTTTTATTTAACGTAGTTCCTACTTTTTTTGAGATCTTCTTAGTTTCTGGAATTTTGTTTTATTTGTATGGACCGTGGTATGCAATTATAACCCTTACAACTATTAGTCTTTATTCCTATTTAACTTTTCAAATCACAGAATGGAGAAATGAATTTAGAAAAAGAATGAATCAAGCTGATAATGATATCAGTACAAAAATGATTGATAGTTTATTGAACTATGAAACTGTTAAATATTTTAATAATGAAAAATTTGAATTTAATAGGCTTGATGAATCTTTAGAAAATTATGAATTAGCCGCAAATCAAAGTAGACATTCCCTTTCATTATTAAATGTTTCTCAAACATTCATTATAATGCTTGGAATTACTATCATGTTGGTAATGTCAGCTTATGGTATTAAGAATGGAGACATCGATGTTGGTGGATTTGTAGTTATCAATGCTTACATGTTTCAGTTATATCAGCCATTGAATTGGCTGGGCTCAGTCTATAGGGAAATTAGACAAGCATTAACAGACATGGAAAATATGTTTAGTTTATTAGAAGTTTCAACAACATCCGAAGATAACCTTAAAGATATACCTCAAAGTAATGTTGCAGAGATTAAATTTGAGAATGTTAGTTTTGATTATGATGTAAGAAGAACTATCATCAAAAATATTTCATTTAATGTGCCTAATGGAAAAAAAGTAGCAATCGTAGGTCCAACTGGTGCTGGTAAATCAACAATAAGTAGATTGTTATTTAAGTTTTATGATCCCAAAGAGGGAAATATTTTTATTAATGACATAAATATAAATAAAATTTCTCAAAGCTCTTTAAGAAAAATTATTGGTGTAGTCCCACAAGACACTGTCTTATTTAATGATACAATTTATTATAATATAGCTTACGGTAATACTGCTGCTACTAAAGAAGAGGTTATTAGTGCTGCACAAAATGCAGATATACATGATTTTGTAACAACTTTACCAGATGGTTATGAAACAATTGTAGGGGAAAGAGGATTGAAGTTATCTGGTGGAGAAAAACAGAGAGTTGCTATTGCGAGAACTATTCTAAAGAACCCTAAAATATTTTTCTTTGATGAGGCGACATCTGCACTAGACACTAGTACAGAAAAAGAAATTCAAAAAAATCTAGAAAATGTCTCTAAAGGTAAAACAACTTTAATAATTGCTCACCGACTATCTACGGCTGCAAGTGCTGATAATATTATTGTCCTTGATCAGGGTACTATTATTGAACAAGGGACACATGAGAGCTTATTGTTAAAAAAAGGTAAATATTTTGAGATGTGGGGGAAACAAAAACCTAGTTAAGACTTTTACAAAAAGAAGATATCTTTTCTAAAGCTTTTTTAAGATTATCCATTGAAGTTGCATAAGATATTCTAAAGAAACCCTCTAAACCAAATGCAGAACCTTGAACAACTGCAACACCGCTATTTTCTAATAAGGACTGAACAAAATCAGTATCTGTCTTAAGTTCTTTTCCAGTACCATCTTTTTTTCCAATCAAGCCTTTGCAGCTTGGGAAAACATAAAATGCACCCTCTGGATTTAAACATTCAATTCCATCTATTTCATTTAGCGCTTTAACAACAAAGTCTCTTCTTTCTTGAAAAGAAGTTGCTCTTTCTTTAATAAAATCTTGTGTTCCATTTAAAGCTTCCACTGCTGCAGCTTGACTTATTGAAGATGGGTTAGTTGTTGATTGTGATTGTATTTTAGCAATTGCTTTAATAATTTCTTTTGGACCAGCAGCATACCCTATTCTCCAACCAGTCATTGAGTAAGCTTTACTCACACCATTCATTGTAAGAACTCTCTCTTTTAATTCTTCAATTTGAGCAATGGTAAAAAACTTAAAACCTTCATAAATTACGTGTTCATAAATATCATCACTTAATATATGAACATGTGGATGTTTGATTAATACTTTAGCAATTTCTCTAATATCATTTTCTGAATAACAGGCACCCGTAGGGTTAGACGGTGAATTTAATATGATCCACTTTGTTTTTGGAGTTATATATTTTTCTAATTCAGCTGGATTAATTTTAAATCCTTGTTTTTCATTACACTCTAAAATAATTGGTGTTCCACCAGCTAGCAAGACCATATCAGGATAAGAAACCCAATAAGGAGCTGGAACAATAACTTCATCTCCTTCGTTTAATGTTGCCATCATGGCGTTATAAATTACGTGCTTTCCACCTGCTCCAACTGTAATTTGATCAGTTGTGTAATCTAGGTTATTTTCTCTTTTGAATTTTTCTACTATTGCTTTTTTTAAAGCTGGCGTTCCATCAACTGCCGTATATTTGGTATCACCATCATTAATGGCTTTTATAGCTGCTTGTTTAATGTTGTTTGGGGTATCAAAGTCTGGTTCTCCTGCCCCAAGACCTATTACATCTTTTCCAGCAGCCTTTAATTCTCTAGCTTTCTGAGTTACAGCAATAGTTGGTGATGGTTTAATTTTTTTTAGACTGTCTGATATAATGCTCATTGAAATATATTTTTTTTCTAATAGTTTTATAGATAATGCAAAATACTTATCAAGATTTAATTACAGATATACAGAGCAAAAATCCTGAAATTCACCAGAAACTAGAAGGTGGGAAAAAATTTAAACTTGTTACAGATTTTAAACCTGCTGGTGACCAGCCAGAGGCAATAAAACAATTAGTTAAAGGTGCAAATAAAGAGGAATTAAATCAAGTTTTGCTTGGAGTAACAGGTTCTGGAAAAACCTTTACAATGGCACAAGTAATTGAAAAAACAAATAGACCAGCATTAATACTTGCTCCCAACAAAACACTAGCTGCGCAGCTTTATGGAGAAATGAAATCTTTTTTCCCAGACAATGCTGTTGAATATTTTGTATCTTATTATGATTACTACACTCCAGAAGCATATGTACCAAGGTCAGACACTTACATTGAAAAAGAGGCTTCTATTAATGAACAGATAGATCGTATGCGTCACTCAGCTACTAGATCGCTATTAGAGAGAGATGATGTAATTATTGTTGCAAGTGTTTCTTGTATCTATGGTTTGGGTTCTGTTGAAGCGTACAGCAAGATGACTTTAAGCTTAAAGAAAGATTATGAATATAGTAGAGAGCAACTAATAAAAACTTTAGTAAATTTACAATACAAAAGAAATGATCAAAGTTTTTATAGAGGAACATTTAGAGCTCGAGGAGAATACCTTGAAATATTTCCCTCACACTTTGAAGATAGAGCATGGAGATTAAGTTTATTTGGTGATAAATTAGAAAAAATTGAAGAATTTGATCCTTTAACAGGAGATCTAATACAAGATTTAGATGTAATAAAAGTTTACGCTAATAGTCATTACATAACACCCAAGCCAACTATTGAACAAGCAATTATTAAAATTAAAAGAGAGTTAGAGGTAACTTTAAAAAAATTCAAAGAACAAAATAAATTACTTGAAGCACAAAGGTTAGAAGAAAGGGTTAAATTTGATTTAGAAATGATTGAAGCAACAGGATCTTGTGCTGGTATTGAAAACTATTCTCGTTTTTTATCTGGAAGAAAACCAGGGGAACCACCTCCCACTCTATTTGAGTACTTTCCTGACAATACTCTAATTTTTGTAGATGAATGCCACGTAACAGTTCCTCAATTAAATGGGATGTATAAAGGAGATAGATCTAGAAAAAGCAATCTTGCTGAATATGGTTTTAGATTACCTTCTTGTATGGACAATAGACCTCTTAAGTTTGAAGAATGGGATGCGATGAGAACTCAAACAGTTTTTGTATCGGCAACACCTGGTCCTTGGGAACTAGAACAAGTTAAAGGTAAATTTGTTGAACAAATAATAAGACCAACCGGGCTAATTGATCCACCAGTTGAGATAAAGCCTGCTAAAAATCAAGTTGATGACCTGATGCATGAGTGCAAAAAAACAATAGATAAAAATTTTAGAGTTTTAGTTACTACATTGACTAAGAAAATGGCTGAAGATTTAACAGAATATTTTCATGAAAATGGTATTAGAGTTAGATATTTACATTCGGATATCGATACATTGGAACGAATAGAGATCATGAGAGATCTAAGGCTTGGTGTTTTTGATGTTCTAGTAGGAATTAACCTTTTAAGAGAAGGATTGGATATACCGGAATGTGCATTAGTTGGAATTTTAGATGCTGATAAAGAGGGATTTTTAAGGTCTGAAACTTCTTTAGTTCAAACTATTGGTAGAGCCGCTAGAAACTTGGAAGGTAGAGTTATCCTTTATGCAGATAAAGAAACCAAAAGTATAAAAAAAGCTATACAGGAAACCGATAGAAGAAGAGCAATTCAAGTAGCATATAATAAAAAACATAATATTGACGCTGTCTCTATTAAAAAAGAAATCAGCGATGTTTTACAAAATGTTTATGATAAAGATTATCTAAAAGTAGGTACGGGTGACAATATTGGAGGGAATTTAAAGAAACACTTAAAAATGTTGAATAAAAGAATGAAGGATGCTGCTACAAACCTTGAATTTGAAGAGGCTGGTAAAATTAGAGATGAAATAAGAAATTTAGAGGCATCTGAGTTAGAAATTGTTTTAAACCCAAAAATAAAACACTATAACCAAGAAAACAGAACATATCCAAAAGGTAGATCAACAATGGGCTTACCTGGTACAAGAGCACAAAAAGGTAAGAAAAAATGGAAGCAAACAAAATAATTATTACTGGAGCAGCAACTAGAATGGGTGCTGCTATTGCTAAAAAACTTTCAGGTTCAGGAGTTGAAATGGTAATTCATTATAACAAATCCAAAAAAGAAGCTGAAAAATTAAAGAAAGAATTACTAAAAAATAAAACAAAAGTTTATTTAGTAAAAGGTAATCTTGCAAAAGAACAAGATTTAAAAAAGATAATAAAATTTTCAAAGTCAAAATTAAGATATTTTGATTGCTTAATTAATAACGCTTCACTATTTGAGAATGATAGTCTTAAAAATTTTTCTTCAAAAAGTTGGGGTCAGCACTTAGATGTAAATTTAAAAGCACCTGCATATTTAACAAAAGAATTTTCAAAAAATGTAAAAGGTAAAAATAATAATATTATTAATATAATTGACCAAAGAGTTTTCAAATTAACACCTTTTTTCTTTTCATACACTTTAAGCAAAACTGGGCTTTATACTCTTACGAAAACTAGTGCCATGGAATTGGCTCCAAATATTAGAGTTAATGGAATTGCACCTGGTCCTACTATTAAAAATAAAAGACAAACTGAAATACATTTTAAAAAGCAGTATCTAGCAACACCTTTAAAGCAGCAAGTAAACGTAAAAGATGTATGTTCTGCTGTTGACTTTTTTATCAAAAACAGTTCAATTACAGGTCAAGTAATTGCAGTAGATAGTGGACAAAGTTTAAACTGGCAAACACCAGATGTAATTGGAAAAGAATGAAAAAAAATAATTTAAATATTGTAAAAATTGATAATAACAGAAGCTTATTTAATTACGAAAAAAAAATTCTTATTAAAGAGCTAATTTTAGATTTAAAACTTGGATATTATGATTTTGAGAAAGAAAAAACTCAAAAAGTAAAATTTAGTTTAGAAATTGATTATGAAGATAGAAAACCTACAAATGATAAAGATATTAAATCTATTGTAAATTATGGTCAGGTTGTAAAGATAATTACAAAGCTTGCAAAAAAGAAGCACTACAATTTTTTAGAAACGCTTGCAGAAGATGTTTTTGATGTACTATTTAAGGATAAGCGAATTGGCAAAATAATGCTTCAAATTGAAAAATTAGAAATCATAAAAGAATGTGCCTCTGTTGGTATCCAAATTACCAAAAAAAGAAGTCATGAAAAGCTCTGAATTAGGCAAAGACGTAATTAGAAAAGAGCTACCCTTAATTCCCAAGAGTCCTGGAGTCTATCGGATGCTTGATCACAATGATGTAATTTTATACATAGGAAAAGCAAAAAATCTTCCTAATAGATTGAGGAGCTATGTGGCTGAAAAAAACCATATTATTAGAACAGCAAGAATGTTGTCTCAAACTTTTAAATTAGAGATAACAACTACAGCCAATGAAAGTGAAGCATTACTTTTAGAGGCTAATTTAATTAAAAAACATAAGCCTAAGTTCAATATATTACTTAAGGATGATAAATCTTTTCCTTTTATCTTTATAGGTAATAAAGATAAGTGGGCACAAGTTACAAAACACAGAGGTAAAAAAGATAAAGAGGGTTTTTATTTTGGCCCTTTTGCATCTGCAGGAACAGCAAATTGGACAATAAAAATGCTACAAAAAATATTCCAACTAAGAGTTTGTGATGACCCAACCTTTAAGAATAGAAAAAGACCCTGTATACTCTATCAAATAAAGAGATGTTCGGGTCCATGTGTTGATTATATTAATAAAGAGGATTATAAAAAATCAGTTGATCACGCTATTCAATTTGTATCTGGCAAATCCAGAGATATTCAAAAAAACTTATCTAAACAAATGGAAGAGGCAAGTGAAAAACTTGATTTTGAAAGAGCTTCTATTTTTAGAGATAGAATCAAATCATTAAACATAATTCAATCATCACAACGAATTAATGAGGCAAATCTTGTGGATGCTGATGTTATTGCTGGATATAAAGAATCAGGCAAAACTTGCATTCAGGTATTTTTTTATAGATCTAAACAAAACTGGGGTAACCAAGCATATTTTCCAAAGCATGACCCTGATCAAGATGTTAAAGAGATAATGTCTTCTTTTTTAATGCAATTTTATGAAAACAAAAATGTTCCAAAATTAATAATCATTAACTCTGATATTAAGGATAAGAAATTAATTGAGGAAACTTTAAGCAAAAAAGAAAATAATACTATCTCTATTAATATAGCCAAAAAAGGAACAAAGGCAAAAGTCATTGCAATGGCAGAAAAAAATGCCAAAGAATCCTTAAATAGAAAAATTTATGAAACAAATAATAATAAAAACTTATTTGAAGGAGTAGCCAAAAAATTTGATCTTAAAAATAGCATAAGTTTAGTTGAGGTTTATGATAATAGTCATATTTCAGGAACAAATAGTGTTGGCGCAATGATTACTTTTGGAAATGAAGGTTTTATCAAAAAAAGATATAGAAAATTTGATATTAAAACAAAAGGTGCAGAACAGGATGATTTTGCAATGTTAAAAGAGGTTCTTACAAGAAGGTTTAAAAGAGCAATGCTAGAAAAAGGAAACTACCTAACATTTCCAGACTTAATACTAATTGATGGTGGAAAAGGTCAGTATTCTTCTGCTAAAGAGGTACTGGATGAATTTGGTTTACACGACCTACCTATGATTGCTATTGCAAAAGGTAAAATGAGAAATAGTGGTGATGAAACATTTTTTTATAAAGGAGAGTCTTTTAAGTTTGAAAAAAATGACCCTACTCTATTCTTTATGCAGCGGCTTCGTGATGAGGCACACAGATTCGCAATCAACTCTCACAGGGCAAAAAGAGCTAAAGGCATCACTAAATCATTATTAGATCAGATTGAAGGCATTGGATCTATCAGAAAAAGAGCACTTTTAAACCATTTTGGCTCTGCGCGAGCAGTGGAATCTGCTAGTTTTGACGAAATTAAAACAGTTGAGGGTGTTGAGGAAAAAGTCGCAAAAAAGATATATAATTTTTTTCACGAATAATTATGCTTAAAAAAATACCAAACATCTTGACTATTGGTAGAATAATTTTAGTGCCTTTTTTTGTAATGGCATTTTATTTACCTGGGTTTTATGGGGACTTGACAGCTTTTGCCATATTTGTGGTTGCATCATTTACTGATTTTTTAGATGGGATGCTTGCAAGAATGATGGGAGAAGAATCTAAATTAGGTGAATTACTAGACCCAATAGCTGACAAAATAATAGTGGCAACCGCATTAATTCTTTTAGTCATGGATGATACGATTAGACATTACGAGGTAATTGCTGCAATTATAATACTTACAAGAGAAATATTAATTTCAGGATTAAGAGAATTTTTAGCTAAAGGTCAAATAAAGCTACCAGTTTCAAATTTGGCTAAATTAAAAACTTTTTTACAAATGCTGGCCATATCACTTCTACTTAGTGGTGAAACAGGAAATAAAATTTTGAACTTCCAGGATTATAATGCACAAACTATTGGTATAATTCTACTTTGGCTTTCTGCATTTTTAACTTTATTTACTGGTTATGAGTATTTAAGAAAAGGCATTGACCATGCAATGTCCGAGGATGATAAAAATTAAATTATTTATTTCTTTCTAACTAAAACTTGATAGCTTTCATTTAAACCAATTATAGTTTCACAAACTTTAAATTGATAATCTTCAATGCAAGAAACTGGTGTTACTTCAGCTGCTGATCCTGTTAAGAAACAACCAATAAACTCTGAAAGTTCTTCAGGTTTTATCTTTCTTTCATTAATTTTAATATTTTTAGATCTTGCAATTTCAATTACTGTTCTTCTGGTTATGCCATCTAAAAAAGAGTCTGGGATTGGGGTGTGAATCTCTCCATTATTATCTTTAAAAAAAATATTTGCACCTGTGGCTTCTGCTACATTACCTTCATAATCTAGCATTAATGAATCTATATACCCCTGTTGTTCAGCTTCATGTTTTGATAAAGTATTAATCATATAAAGACCTGATGCTTTTGTATCCCATGGTATTGTACTTGGTGGTGGTTTTCTCCATTTTGAAATATTCAATCTAATTCCATTAACTTTAAGTTTAGGATCAAAATATGATCCCCAGTTCCACGTTGCTACAGCAACATGAGTTTTTGTTTGTTGAGCAGAAATTGCCATCATCTCACTTCCTCTCCAAACCATCGGTCTTACATATCCATCTTTTATCTTTTGAACAGAAATAATTTTTTTACACGCATTATTTATTTCCAACTCTGAATAGGGAATTGTAATTCCCATTCTCTTTGCTGAGTAAAAAAGCCTTGAGGTATGTTCTTCTAATTTAAAAATTGATCCGTCATAAACTCTTTCGCCTTCAAAAACGCAACTAGCATAATGAAGTCCATGGTTTAAAATATGAATTTTAGCATCAGCCCAGTCAACAAGCTCGTTGTTATACCAAATTTTACCAGATCTTTTATCGTAGGGTATCATGAGTGAAATAAATTAATTATTTTAAAAATATCTTTGTATCTATAATATGTCAATATAACTTACCTATAATGAAAGAACTTTTATATTTAAAAGATACTCAGTTAAAAGAGTTAATTGAAAGATTGTCTACTGTTTACAGAGAGACCTTTTCTGATGCAAGAAAAGTACTAGATAAATACTCTATAGGAATAGCACATCACAAGACTTTACATCTACTTTCAATGTATGAAGGTATTACAATTTCAGAAATGCTAAAGAGGCTAAAAATTACTAAGCAAAGTCTTAATAGAGTATTAAAAGATTTAATAAAGATGGAAACTATTCATTTTCAAAAAAACCAACAAGACACAAGAGTCAAGCATATTTTTTTAAACGAAAAGGGTAAAAGAATTTTTGACGAAATTTTTAATGTTCAGAAAGAAAGAATACATAATGCCTTTTTAGATTCAACTTCAGAACAAGTTTTGAATTTTGACAATGTTTTACAAAAAATAATTAATGAATAAATTTATAGCGCATATACTAGTGGTTGATGATGATGATGGGATCAGATCCTTAGTTAAACAGTATCTAAATGAAAATAATTTCTTGGTAACTACCTCTAGTAGTGCGGAAAATGCAGTAGAAAAAGTTTCAATTATTAAATTTGATTTAATTGTATTAGATGTGATGATGACTGGAAAGAGTGGACTCGATTTTATTAAAGAAAATAAAAAAAAGATTTATACTCCAATAATTCTTTTGACCGCAAAAGGAGAGACAAATGATAGAATTGAAGGACTAGAGATTGGTGCTGATGATTATTTAGCAAAACCCTTTGAGCCTAAGGAGCTTGTTTTAAGAATAAAAAATATTCTTAATAAAACTATAAAAAAAGATCAAAAAAGAGTTATAGAATTTGACAATATAAAGATTAATTTGAATAAATTATTGATATTTAAAAATGGAAATGAATTTAAAATTAACATCACAGAAAAAATTATTTTAGAAAAAATGATTAATAATCCAGGAAAAACATTTTCAAGAGAAGAAATAGGAAAATTAATTGACTTAGATAAAGAGAGGTCTATCGATGTTATAATTACTAGATTGAGAAAAAAAATCGAAGTAGACCCAAAAAATCCTAAATATTTACAAACTTTAAGAGGTGCTGGATATGTTTTATGGATTGAGTAAGAGGCTTAAGAATTTTTTCCCTAGAGGATTATTTTACAGATCTTTACTAATTGTAGCTACACCAATAATTATTTTACAACTGATTATTACCATTGTTTTTTTTGATAGTCTTTGGATAAAAACCAATAAAGGAATGACGCGTGCCTTAGTTGGTGAAATCAAAACATTTATTGCAGCTTATGATAATGGAAAATATAATAATAATGATTTATCTGGTCTTTTTTCAATCTACCTAGATTTAAACGTCGGTTATAAAGAAGAAAAATTTTCCAAAAAAGAGCAAAACAACAGGTGGTTTAGTCCAATCGATCGAAATTTAAGAAGGGAATTAAAGTCAAATATAGGGCCTGGAAATTATTGGTTTGATACAACCGCATATAAAGAACTAATACATATAACCATCAAATATAATGAGGGGTATTTTGAATTTTTTATTCCAAAAGATAGAGTTTCTAGCACTTCAGCCAGAGTATTTGGGTTATGGATTACCCTTCCAGCTTTACTATTAATAACAATTGCAATTATTTTTTTAAAAAATCAAACAAGACCTATTCTTAATCTAGCAAGAGCTGCTGAGAGATTTGGTAGGGGTGAAGATATTGCCGAATATAGACCTTCTGGTGCGTTAGAAATAAGAAAAGCTGGTTTTGAATTTGATAAAATGAGGAAGAGAATAATGAGGCACTTAAATCAAAGGTCTGAAATGCTTTCAGGAATAAGCCACGATTTAAGAACACCATTAACAAGACTAAAACTTCAACTGGCTTTAATGAAAGATAAAGATCTATCATTAAAAATGTCTCTAGATATTGATGAGATGGAAAAAATGCTTAATGAATATTTGCAATTTACTAGCTCAAACTATCGAGAAATAAATGAAACATTTAACATTTCAGAATTAATAGAAAATATAATTACCAAATATGATAATACCAATATTTCAATGAAGGTGATCCCAAGAATATACATGGATGGTAGAAAAAATTTAATTCAAAGGTCAATTAATAATTTAATTGATAATGCTCTTAAACATGCAAAAAAAGTAAATTTAATTTTATCAAAAAAAAACAATAATATATTGATTATAATAGATGATGATGGACCTGGAATTTCAGAACACGAGCGTGAAAATGTTTTTAAACCATTTTATAAAGTGGATAAAAGTAGAGGAGAATCAAAGTCAAGTGTAGGTCTTGGGTTGTCTATAACATCAGATGCTATAAAATCACATGGTGGAAATATTTTATTGGAAACATCTCCCTTGAATGGCTTAAGAGTTAAGATTTTTTTACCCTTGTAGTTTTTTTTTGCAGTTTAATTTTTTCTAATTTTTCAATTTTTTTTTCAAGGTTTTCAATTCTTTTGATTAAAATATCTGTTTCTTCCTTGCTTGTAAGCTTCATCTTAAAAACTATTTCATTTCTTTTTGATCTCAAAATATTCAACATTTCAGAACTCAAATCCTTATAAGATATAAGACCTTGCTCAAACAACTTGGCTAATTTATCGATTACAAATTTTGATTTTGTCATATATTCATTTATAAAATTAATATACTTTATAAGTAGTTTTTTAAAAATGTTTACTAATAACTTTGACCCAGTTGCTTTTCAATTTTTTTCACTAGAAATAAGATGGTATTCATTGGCTTATATTGCTGGGATTTCATTGGGATGGCTTTACTGTAAAAAAAAATTAATCAAAAACCATAGCGTACTAGTTATTTTTGATGATTACATTACTTACCTGATTATTGGAATAATTCTAGGTGGGAGATTGGGCTATGCATTATTTTATAATTTAGAATATTATCTGTCAAATCCTATTGAAATTTTAATGGTTTGGAATGGGGGGATGTCTTTTCATGGTGGGGTGATAGGCGTTATTGTTGCTTCTAAATTATTTTCAAATAAATATAAAACTAATCAATTTATTTTTTTAGATTTAGTTGCCATATCTTCCCCAATTGGTATTTTTTTTGGAAGAATTGCAAATTTTATAAACTCAGAACTTTATGGAAGAGCAACAGATGTTCCTTGGTCCATACAATTTGAGCTAATAGATAATGTTAAAAGACATCCATCTCAACTTTATGAGGCTTTTTTAGAGGGTATCATTTTGTTTTTTATTTTGAATTATTTTTTTAAAAAAAACTATCTAAAAAAACCTGGTCAAATTTCAGGTTTATTTCTAATCTTTTACTCGCTATTTAGATTTATTGCTGAGTATTTCAGATTTCCTGATCCGCAAATAGGGTATTTAATTTTTAATTTAACTCTAGGTCAATTAATAAGTGCTATATTTCTAATGTTAGGCATACTTCTATTCTTTATCAAAAAAAATGAGAATTAAAAAAAATTGCGTATTAAGTTTAGATAAATTTATAGACGAATCTCTTTATAATAAAAAACTTGGTTATTATATGAAGGGTAATCCTTTTGGAGAAAAGGGTGATTTTATTACTTCACCCAATATTTCAGTATTATTTTCTGAAATGATTTCAGTTTGGATAATTTCTTTTTGGGAAAGTCTAAATTGCCCTAAACAATTTAACCTGATTGAGTTGGGAGCTGGGAATGGAGAAATGATGACTATAATGACAAATACATTTTGTAAATTTCCTCAATTTAAAAATAGTTGCAATATAAAGATCTTAGAAAAAAGTAAACATCTTAGAAAAGTACAAAAAAAATTAATCAAAGACAGTAAAGTTAAATGGTTAAATGATTTAAAAGATTTAAATAATTTACCTTGTATTTTT